>CAYROZ010000022.1:0-18809 GCA_964426125.1 uncultured Oscillospiraceae bacterium | reverse complement strand
AGCACGGTCCTTTTTCAGGACTCCTACGGCAAAGACATGGTCAACAACATCAAGGTCACGGCCAGCAGCCTTCTGCCGGAGGGCGCCTCCGCCGCCGGCTCGGTCGGCATGACCATCGACTGGGTCGGAAAATCCACGCCGGTTTTCCCCATGATCCTGTCGATCTCCGATCCCGCGTTCCCCAACGGCGACGGTCTGATCGTCTTCCGCAATACGAACGGCCAGTGGGACAAGCTTGACACCTACATCGTCAGCGACCACTCCGTCACCTTCCTGCTCGACGGTCTCGGCACGTTTGCCTTTGTGCCTTACAGCCTGTTCAGCACGCCCACCCCGGAACCCACGGCAACACCGGAACCCACGGCGACCCCCTCGCCCACACCGTCGACGTCTCCTTCTCCCTCTCCGTCGCCCACACCGTCGCCCACGCCGACCACCACCTATACTGGCAGTTCTGGCTACGCTTCTCTGCCCAGTCCCGGTGCGACAATCGTGCCCACACCGAACACCCCCGACGAGGAGGATGATCCCCCCATCCAGACGCCGGTTCCCACAAACACCGCCACTACGGACAGTACCACCGGCAACATCCAGACGCCTCCCCCCGAGGAGACCGTTCCGGCCACGCAATGATCTGAAAAAACAGCCCCGTTTCCGTTTTACGGAAACGGGGTATTTTCATGCTTCTCTTGACGCTTCTTCCGGCTCGTCTTTTACAGCCGCTTCCGGCTGTGGCTCCGGCACTGGGTCATCCGTCAGCCGCTCCGGCTGACTCGCTGCGGTGCTTTCCATCAGCGCCCACACGACCCACAGGATCGGCGTTACCACGCACAGCGCCACACAGAAAAAGTCCTGCACCATGCAGCACAAAAGCCCACAGCCCGCCGCACCGATGAAATCGCTGCCGAAGCGCCCGCGCAGCCATGTGACAGCGCTGCACGCAATGCAGCCGAGATACGCCGCGAGACCCAGAATGCCGTTATTGACAAGATAGGCAATGTATATATTGTGGGCATTGGACACGATCGCCCGGCGCACGCGCCCGGTTTCCTCAATGAAGCGTGTCCATGAAATATCCACCCGCTCGCCAAAGGTGCCCGGCCCGCCGCCGAGCCAGGGCCGCTCCGGTACCAGTTGGAGCGCATTTCGCCATATCTCGATGCGGCGCGAGCCAAATTCATCGCGTATATCGCCGTGCAGCACGCGGGAGGCCTCCCACACCGTGCCGCTCTGGCCGGGCCAGAACCACAGCACGATCAGTCCCGCGGCCACGACCGCCGCAGAGCAGACCGCCGCCGTGCGCCGTGCGCGTTTTGTCGGCAGCATCAGCGGCACGGCGACCAGCACACACGCCAAAACGCCCACATACGCCGCCTCCGCCTGGCTCAGCAGGAATATGACCAGCTCCAGCGCCGAGGCCGCCAGAAGCCCGATGCGCTCCCAGCGCCGCTTTGCGCGCAGTCCAAACGCAACCGAAACCGGCATCACGATGCAAAGATACTGCCCCAGCAGCCCCACATTGCCGACCGTGCCCAAAAAGGCGCCGGAATAAAGGCCGTATTTATCGTAATAGTTTGTGCCCTCCGGATACAGGTGCAGGGGATCGAACCCAAGCAATTGCGCCGCCGCGACCAGACAGCACAGCACCGCCGCGCCCGTCATGACCCAGACATAGCTGCGCTTTGGCCGCCCGAGCAGCGACACGCCGAAGAACACCGCGCCGTAGCCCACCAGCGTGGCCAGACCGTCGTAGCGCGGCTGACCGTTTGTGGAGGGCGCACCGAGCAGCGAATTGGCCCACCACGGCGAGACCAGCGACGACACGGCCGCCAGCAGCAAAAACACCGCCAGCGCCCAGTGGATCGGCTTTAGCTGCACGCAAAGCCGTTCATGCCGCAGCGCTGCCCCAGCGCACAGCACGACCGCTGCCGCGATCCAGAGGCCCGTGGCGATGTAGAAAAACAGGGCCTTCGGCTCCGTGATGTTCATGTAGCCGCCGCCCCAATACAGCGGGAACACGCCCAGCATCAGATATATGTACTTGTCCGTGAGCCAGTGGGCCCACTCGATCCATGTCATGCTTTTTTTCATGCCGTTATTATACCACAGCCCCTGTGCAAATGCACCCCATTGTTATTTTAGCTTGTGACAGGCGGGCTTTTGCTGTATAATAATATGAATCAATACGGCGTGCGGCGCAAATAATGATAACGAGGTGATGGTCATTGAGTTATCATAAGGAATTTGCTCCCTCGCCGGAGCTTTTGGAAAAAATGGATATGTACTGGCGCGCCGCAAACTATCTGTCCGCCGGCCAGCTGTATCTGCTCTCCAACCCCCTCCTGCGCACCCCGCTGACAGAGGCAAACTTCAAAAAGAAGATCGTCGGCCACTGGGGCACGGTGCCGGGACAGAATTTTATCTACACCCATCTCAACCGCGTCATCCGCGAATACGATCTGGACATGATCTATCTGTCCGGTCCCGGCCACGGCGGCAACGCCATGGTGGCCCAGGATTGGCTGGACGGCAGCTATACCGAGATCTACCCCAACATCCAGCGCAACAGCGAGGGCATGGAGCGGCTGTTCCGCCAGTTTTCCTTCCCCGGCGGCATTCCCAGCCATGTGGCGCCGGAGACGCCCGGCTCGATCCACGAGGGCGGGGAGCTGGGCTATTCGCTGAGCCATGCCTTCGGCGCGGTTCTGGATAATCCCGGTCTGATCGCCGCCTGCGTGGTGGGCGACGGCGAGGCGGAAACCGGCCCGCTGGCCGCGAGCTGGCATCTGAACAAATTCATCGACCCGCGCACGGACGGCGCAGTTTTGCCCATTTTGCACCTAAACGGCTACAAGATCGCCAGCCCCACGGTTTTCGCCCGCATATCCAAAGAGGAGCTGCGCAAGTACTTCGAGGGCTGCGGCTGGAAGCCCTATTTTGTGGAGGGCGACGAGCCGAAAAAAATGCACAAAAAGATGGCCGATGCGCTGGACAACTGCATCGCGGAAATTCTGGAATACCAGAAGGACGCGCGCGAGGGCGGCGCAGCGGCACGGGCGCGCTGGCCGATGATCGTGCTGCGCAGTCCCAAGGGCTGGACCGGGCCGGAGGCCGTGGACGGGCTGGCAGTGGAGGGCACGTTCCGCGCCCACCAGGTCCCCATCGCCGCCGACACGCCGGAGCACCGGCAGCTGATCGAGGACTGGCTCCGCAGCTACCGGCCGGAGGAGCTGTTCGACAAAAACGGCACGCCGGTCAAGGCGCTGCTCGATCTGCCGCCGAAGGGAAACGCCCGCATGGGCGCCAACCCCCACGCAAACGGCGGGCTGCTGCTGCGCGAGCTGCGGATGCCGGATTTTCGCCGCTACGCCGTTTCGGTTTCCGCGCCGGGCTCCGTAGAATGCGAGGATATGCGGCGGCTGGGCGAATTCGTGCGCGACATTTGCCGGGAAAACGCGTCCGCGCGCAATTTCCGCGTGTTTGGCCCGGACGAAACCGCCTCCAATCGGCTCTCCGCCGTTTTTGAGCAGACGAGCCGCGCCTGGAACGCCGACACCGTGCCGGGGGACGAATTTCTCGCGCCGGGCGGTGCCGTGATGGACTCGCTTTTGTCCGAGCATATCTGCGAGGGACTTCTGGAGGGCTATCTGCTCACAGGACGCCACGGCTTTTTTAACTCCTACGAAGCGTTCATCCGCATCGTTGACTCCATGTTCTCCCAGCACGCCAAATGGCTGAAGGTGTGCGCCGGTCTGCCCTGGCGGCAGAAGATCGCCTCGCTCAATTATGTTCTGGCCTCGAACGTGTGGCAGCAGGACCACAACGGCTTCACTCACCAGGACCCCGGTTTTCTCGATCATGTGGCCAACAAGAAAGCCGACGTGGTGCGGCTGTATCTGCCGCCGGACGCCAACTGCCTTTTAAGCTGCTTTGACCATGTGATCCGCAGCCGCGGCTATGTCAATGTGATCGTGGCCTCGAAGCATCCGCGGCCCCAGTGGCTCACGATGGAGCAGGCCATCCGCCACTGCACGGAGGGCATTGGCATCTGGCAGTGGGCCTCCACGGACGCCGGCGAGGAGCCGGACATCGTGATGGCCTGCTGCGGCGAAACGCCCACACTGGAAACGCTGGCCGCCGTGACCATTTTGCGTGAGGCCTTTCCCGCGCTTCGCATCCGCGTGGTCAATGTGGTCGATCTTATGCGCCTGCAGGCGGACACGCAGCATCCGCATGGACTGAGCGACCGCGACTATGATATGCTGTTCACGACCGACCGGCCCATCGTTTTCGCCTTTCACGGCTACCCCAGTCTCATCCACGAGCTGACGTACCGGCGGGCAAACAAGGATCTGCACGTACGCGGCTATATGGAGGAGGGCACGATCACGACCGCCTTTGATATGCGCGTTTTGAACGGTCTCGATCGCTTCCATCTGGTGCTGCTGGCCCTGCACCATCTGCCCGGCCTTGGCAACCGCAGCGCGGCGCTGGCCCAACAAATGAAAGACAAGCTGGTGCAGCACCGGCAATATATCAATGAACACGGCGTGGATATGCCGGAGGTATCACAATGGAAATGGACAAATGGCTCGAAGTGAGCGTAAACGCCGGGGGCGACCCCGACGCCATGTGCGAAAAGCTTGCCCAGCATGGACTGAGCGGCTTCGTGATCGAGGACGAGGCGGATTTCCACCGCTTCCTCGACGAAAACACCCAGTACTGGGACTATGTGGACGAGGAGCTGGAGGCAGAATTTCACGGCACATCGCGCGTGAAATTCTGGCTGGAGGACTCGGACGAATCCGCGGCACTGCTGGCAACGCTGCAAAAGCTTGGCTTTGCGCCCGAGACGCGTTCGGTCGCGGCCTCGGACTGGGAGAACAAATGGCGCGACTACTATAAGCCGCTGGAGATCGGCGAAAAGCTGGTGATCGTGCCCGAGTGGGAGCAGGCGCAGTCCGACCGGCTGCCGGTCATCCTTGACCCCGGTCTGCTGTTCGGCACCGGCTCGCACGCCACCACGCGGATGTGTCTGGAAGCGCTGGAGCGCTTCGCCGGTGCGGGCAAAACGGCGCTCGATCTCGGCTGCGGCAGCGGCATTCTGGGCATCGCGGCGGCGGTTCTCGGCTGCGGCAGCATAACCGCCGTGGACATCGACGAAAAGGCGCATGAGATCGTTCCGGCGAACGCTGCCCTGAACGGCTGCGAGCAGCGCTTCACCGTTTACAGCGGCGATCTGACGGGCGACGCGCGGCTGCGCGCAAAACTCGGCGGCGGCTACGACATCGTGCTGGCAAACATCGTGGCGGATGTGATCATCGCGCTGGCCCCGCACGTCCGGCCCTTCATGGCCGAGCGCGGCGTTTTCATCACCTCCGGCATCATCGACGGCCGCGAAGACGAGGTGGAGTCGGCGCTGCGCACGGCGGGCTTTACCATCGAGGAGCATAAACACCAGGAGGAATGGCACTGCTTTGTGTGCCGGTGACAGCCTATGAAAATAAACGAAAACTACCGACTGGACTACGATCTGGACGACATCCGCATCCAAAAGCGCGAAAACGGCGAATGGCACGAGCTGTGCTCCATCAGCGAGACCGCAGCCATGGTTTGGAGCGGCCTGGAGCGCGGCCTTGACCGCGAGGCGATCATCGCCTCCATTGTGAACGAATTTGACGGCGCAGACGAGACCATCGTGGGCGCGGACATGGACGCGCTCATTGCGCAGCTGACCGCGCTTGGCTTCGTTGAGCCTTAAGGAGTCTACATACATGGAAATGGACGAACTGCGGCAGACCGTAGCCGCGAACATCATTCGCCTGCGCGCCGCCCGCGGCATGACCCAGGCCGAGCTTGGCGAGGCGCTGAGCTACTCCGACAAAAGCGTTTCCAAATGGGAACGCGCCGCCGCGCTGCCCGATCTGCTGGTGCTGAAAACCATGGCGGAGCTGTTCGGCGTGGATGTGGATTACTTCCTGCACGAGCATCATGAGCCCACACCGGACGGAATGCCGCTCAAGGGCGATTTTCCGGACTACTCGATGATCATGGGCGTGTGCGTGGCCTCGATATGCACCGTGGCGGTGCTGGCATTCGTGATCCTGTGGCTGCTCGGCCACATCGAGTGGCTGGTGCTGGCCTCCGCCGTGCCCGTGACGCTCGTCGCCGTTTTGGTGCTCAACAGCATCTGGCGCGAGGGCAAGGGCAACGTTTACATCGTGATGACACTGCTGCTGAGCATCCTTTTGCTGATCTATCTGATCTTCATGCGGTGGAACATCTGGCAGCTGTTCCTGGTTCTCATCCCGGCGGAGCTGGTGGTATACCTCAGCTTCCACATCCGTAAAAAGCCTTCATAACACTGGGATTCTACGATTCGTAGAGTCCGAAAGCGCAGCGCGTAGAGAGCAGAATTCCGCTCTCTACGCGCTCTTTTTCATCCGTAGACCCGGCAGCGGCAGGAGTAGCTTGCCTTTTTCCCGGCGTACGTTTTAGACTGGCGGAGTAAATCATCCTCCAGGGAGGCGCACCATGAACGATTATATTTTGAGCTGCTGCTCAACGGCCGATCTTTCCCCCGAACATTTCAAGGCCCGCAACATCCACTACGTCTGCTTCCACTTCACTCTTGGCGACAGGGAATACGACGACGATCTGGGCCAGTCCGTCCCCTTCCACGACTTTTACCGCGCCATTGCATCCGGCACGGAAAGCCATACCTCGCAGGTGAACATCGAGGAGTTCATCCGCTACTTCACACCTTTCCTGGAGCAAGGCAAAGACATCCTGCACGTCAGCCTCTCCTCCGGCATCTCCGGCGCGTACAACTCCGCGTGCAGCGCGGCGCAGATGCTCGCCGAGCAGTTTCCCGAGCGCAAGGTCTATGTGGTCGATTCGCTGGGCGCCTCGTCCGGCTATGGGCTACTGATGGACAAGCTCGCCGATCTGCGCGACGGCGGCATGGACGTGGACGCGCTGCATGAGTGGGCGCTTGCCAATCGCCTGCGTCTGCACCACTGGTTTTTCTCCACCGACCTCAGCTTCTACGTAAAGGGCGGGCGCATCTCCCGCGCCGCCGGCACGGTGGCCACCGTGCTTGGCATCTGCCCGCTTCTGCACATGGACGAACCGGGCCATCTGGTGCCGGTGGAAAAGATCCGCTCGAAAAAGCGCGTGATCGCCGCCATTGTGGACCGGATGCGCGAATATGCGGACGAGGGTCTTGACTACAGCGGCAAGTGCTATGTGTGCAACTCCGACTGCCCGGAGGACGCCGAAGCCGTGGCCAAGCTCGTGGAGGCGACCTTCCCGAAGCTGAACGGCACGGTGGTCATCAACAGCGTTGGCACCGTGATCGGCAGCCACACCGGCCCCGGCACCGTGGCCCTGTTCTTCTGGGGCCGCGACCGCGCGGAGGGACTCGAGGGGAAATAAACCATACGCCAAAGGGGACGGCCCGCGCCGTCCCCTGTTTTCGTCTTATTAAATACCCATGGAAAACGGCCTGCGGATAAACCGCAGGCCGTTTGTTCTTATTCGATCGCCGGATTACAGGCCAAGGATCTCCTTGAGCTCGTTGAGGGAGATGTAGCTCTCGCCGTCGAAATCGTAAAGCTCGATCTCGATGGTGCCGTCCGCGGCGGGCTCGACCACGAAGCCGCCCTCGACCTCGGTGACGACGCCGTTGATGGTGGAGCTTTCATCGACCGTCAGAGCGGTCAGATAGCTCGTCTCGGTCACGTTCCAGACCGCGCCGTTTTCAAGCGTGAGGGACAGGCCGTAGCCTTCCTCGCAGAACATGCCAAGCTCGGTGGCCTCGGCATAGCCGATCTCCTGAGAGGCGGTGTCGCCAGAGGCGAAGTGGGTCACTTCCCAAGTGTCCTGGCCGAGGGAGATGGCGCCGGTAACGGTGGCGTTATCGAGCGTAACCTCCAGGCTGCGCGGGGTGCGGATGCCCTCGCCGGCGGGGCCGCTGGTGGCAGTGTACTCATCGCCGGTCATGGCAGCGGTGTTGAGGATGTCGCCGGCCATGTCGGAGTTCTTGATGGTAACAACAGGCGCCGCGCCGGAGTTCTCCGTGCCGGAGCCGCCGTCGGAGTTGTGGATGAGCTTGACGATGCAGTTGGAATCGCCGGAGCGATAGGCGGTGTGGACATAGTCGGCGTCCACGCCGTTTTCGGTGCCGAACTGCTCGTCGATGTCGGCGACGTCCACGCCGTAGGCGGCGGCCAGCTCGGTATCGATGGTGTAGGTACCGTCAAAGGCGATGGTGCAGTTGTCGAACACAACATTGTTCGCGGTGTCGCGCAGCATGACGCCGGCTTCGCCAACGTGCAGCTCAGTGTCAGTGAAGAGGATGTCGCCGACGCTGTTGCCGGAGTGGGTCATGACGCCGTACATACCGGCGTTGATGATGCAGTCGTCATAGGACACAACGCCGCCGCCGGTCTCGACCGCCGCGTAGTCGGGCACGTCGATGGCGGAGCCGGTGAAGTAATCCTCCGCGCCGCCGTCGGAGTAAGCGCCGTAGCCGCTGGTCAGAACGGCGATGTAGCTGTCGTTGATATGCAGCTCGGTGGGCTCACTGGAGCTGGTGTACAGGCTGTCGGAGTCGGTGCTGAGCGCGCCCCAGCCCTGGGAGACGACAGCGGAGTTGTTATACGTCACGACCGAGCCGCCCACGGCGTTCGTGGCACGCACAGAGCCTTCCAGGAACAGTCCGGGAGGGCACCCCTGCATCGTGGCGATGGTGGGATCGGAAACGGCATAGAAGGTGGAATCGTTCACGGTGACGTTCGCGGCAAAGCGGGTGAACAGCGTGCCGCGGCCGGGGCCGCGCGTGATGACGCGGAAGTTGTTCAGCTCGGCCACCGCGTTATCGGACACATAGACCGCCGCGCCGAAGCCGCCCATATCGTTGGTGCCGGCGCCGGCAAAGTCGATGACGTAGTCTTCCAGGACCACGGTTTCCGGCTCGGCCAGACCAAGGTTGGTGTAGGTGCCGGTGCTGCCGCTGGCGACCATTTCCTCCGCGATCTCCTCCACGGTCAGAGCGGCGTCATAGCCCATCTCCTCGCAGAAGGCTTCCCAATCGGGATAGTAGATGCTGGTCACATACGAGAAGTTGATCTTCTCGGCCACCAGCGCGGGATCGGAATCGCCGCCGAGAACGAACGCGCCGGTGTTGCGGATGGCAACGCCGAGAACGTTTTCGTCCGTGGAGGTGATATAGGTCACGCCGTCCTTGACCTCCACGCCGTCCATGGTGGACACAGACTCGTCCGCCTCACCGGCGTCATACGCCACGGAAACGGTGGTCTTCAGGCGCTGGACCTGACCCATGGCCACGCCGTCGATGGTGATGGCCTTGTCGGGATTGGCCGCTGCGGACTCCGTAACGGTGGGCTCCACCGCGGAGGCCTCGCCGCTGGAGGCGAGCGCGCCGACGCCGAGACTGAGCACAAACACGAGGCTCAGAAGGACGCAAAGCAATTTCTTCATGTGTTTCTCCCTTCAGATTTTTCTGGTTTTTGGGCTTTGATTCAGCCTTTCGGCAAAATTATAACCATCCGCTCTTTGCTTGTCAAACCTCCAAAACAAGTATGTCATTTCTGCAAGATTTTACCGCTCATTTTTGGTCATTATTACAACATAAAAAATTCCCTCCGCGCCGCAGCGCGGAGGGCAGAAAAGACTGTCTTCGGTTTTCCGTTTCTATCGCATATAGTACATGGCAATGGGGCTGGACACGAGCACCCCGTCCACCTCCCCGGCGCTCAGCGCCGCGAACAGACTGGCTGTGCCGGTCTGGTAGATGATGCTGCCGAGCGACTCGATGAATTTGGGCTTAAGCGAGAGCAGCTCCATATCCGACGTCAAAAGCCCCAGCGTTTTGCCCCGCAGGCCCACGCGGCTTCGCGGCCCGTCAAGGCGTGTGACAAGGACATATTTGCCGGACAGATACTCCGGTGTGTAGCTGTAGGACGAGGATTTTTCCGCCACCGGCACGCCCATGGCGCAGTCGATGTTGCCGCTGGCCAGCTGCACGCCGATATCGTCCGAGCCGATGGGCCGCAGCACCATGCTCCAGCCTAAGTAGCCGCACACATAGTTGGCCACATCCACATCAAAGCCCTGATAACCGTCGCCGCTGGCGGCGCTGAGCGGCAGATTGTCCGTGCTCACGCCGACATACAGCGTGCGCGGCTCCACGCCCTCGCGCAGCTCATCCATCGCACCCTTTTCGCCGCGCTCGGCGATCAGATCCTCGCCGAACCAGGTAAGGCTTGCCGTGCGCAGCGTGCCGTTGGCTGCCAGTTCCTTCATGACCGCCGTGACCAGCTCGCACAGCCGGTCGTCCTTGCGGAAGGCCATCACATAGCCGCCCTCCGATTCATAGGTCTCGATCACGCGCAGACCGCCCGATGCATCGCCGCAGGCCGTCAGTGCCAGCACCATCGCCGCAAGCAGAAGACATACGATCGCTTTCCGAATGGCGCAGCCCCCCTTCCGCGTTTTTCCTGTATTTTACCGCACAGGCACGGCAAAATCAAGCCTGATAGCTTTCCAGGAACCGGCGTGTGCGCTCTTTTTCCGGCGCGGAGAACACCTTTTTCGGCTCGCCCTTCTCCACGACCACGCCGCCGTCCATGAATATCACCTGATCGGCCACGTCGCGCGCAAAGCTCATCTCATGCGTGACGATGATCATGGTCGTATGCTTTTCCGCCAGCCCCCGGATCACCCGCAGCACCTCGCGCGTGAGCTCGGGATCGAGCGCGCTGGTGGGCTCGTCGAAGCACAACACATCCGGGCTGAGCGCGAGGGCACGCGCGATGGCCACGCGCTGGCACTGGCCGCCGGAGAGCTGGTGGGGATAGTTGTCCATGCGGTCGGACAGCTCCATCTGCTCCAAAAGCTCCACCGCCTCGGCGCGGATGGCCTCGTGGATGGCCTTTTTGTTGGTGCGCCAGTCCGGCTGCTCCTTCGCCAGAAGCTGGCGCGAGAGCATCACGTTTTCCAGCGCCGTATACTGCGGAAAGAGGTTGAACGACTGGAACACAAGGCCGAAATGCAGCCGCTTGCGCCGGATCTCCGACTGCCGCTGCGTGCGCGGGTCATCGGCATCGAACAGCGTTTCGCCGCCAACGGTGATGGTGCCCCTGTCGGGCGTTTCCAGGAAGTTCAGACAGCGCAGCAGCGTGGTCTTGCCCGAGCCGGACGAGCCGATGATCGAGAGGGTCTGTCCCTTTTCAAGCTCCAGGTCGATGCCGCACAGCACCTCGGTTTTATCAAAGCTTTTGCATATGTTTTTCGCTTCCAGCAGCGCCATAGTCGTCCCCTCCCATCAGCGGAAATAATCCAGCTTCTTTTCAAGCCGGCCCAGCAGCACGGTCAAAACGCCGCTGAAGATCAAATAATACACACCCGTGAAAAACAGCGGCCAGATGGCGCCGGAGATGCCATGGCTGCCCTTCATAAAGGCCTGTCCGGCCCAGATGACCTCCTGCAGGGCGATGATGCGCGAAAGCGAGGTGTCCTTGACGAGGGTGATGATCTCGTTGGACATGGGCGGCACGATGCGCTTGACCATCTGCAAAAGCTTTACTTTGAAGAATATCTGGCTGTTCGTCATGCCGAGCACCTGTCCGGCCTCCGTTTGGCCCACGGGCACGCCCTGAATGCCGCCGCGGTAGATCTCCGAGAAATAGCACGCGTAGTTGAACACAAAGGCTGCGCACGCGGCTACGAAGCGCCCCGTTTCGCCGCTGCCCCACAGCTGATAGTTCCACACGAGGCCGGGGAAATAGTAGATGACCAGAAGCTGGAGCATCAGCGGTGTGCCGCGCACGACCCACACCAGCAGCCGCGTGAACCAGCGCAGAGGCTTAAAGCGGCTCATGGAGCCGAAGGCGATGACCAGCCCCAGCGGGATGGCCCCGATCAGTGTGATGGCAAACAGCTTGAGCGTTTGCAGAAAGCCCGCGTTGAGCGCGGCAAATACAATGGGAAATTGTTCGGCAAAGGTTGTCATATCTCTCCTGCTTTCACGGTTTGGATCTTCACGATTCGGATAAACGCGCGGTGTCCCCGCCGCCCGTTTGGACGGCGGGGATGCGCATGGATCATGCTATCGATTACTGCTCCACAATGGCGGCCTGGATGCCGTAGGTCTGGGCAATGTCGGTCATGGTGCCGTCGGCATAGGAGGCAGCGAAGAACTCGTTGAGCTTTTCGGCCAGCTCGCTGCCGGTGCGGAAGCCCACGCCGTATTGCTCGCCCTCGTCGGCGTTGAGACCGGCGGTGTAGGTCAGATCGGCATAGCCGGTGCCCTCGCCCACCATGGCGCCCGCCATCAGCGCGTCGATCACGGCGGCGTCGGACGTGCCGGCGGCGACCTCCATCAGCGCGGTGGCCTGATCCTTGACCTCGGTATAAGTGTAACCGAGCTTGTCAAGCTCTTCCTGACCGGCGGAGCCGGACTCCACCGCGAAGCTCAGGTCGGCACAGTCGGCCGCGGTCTGGTAATCCGCCGCCTTGTCCGCGGGGACCACGACCACCTGGTAGTTGTTGCAGTAGGCCTTGGAGCAGCTCATGGCACTGGTGACCTCGTCGGTGAGAGTCATGCCGTTCCAGACGCAGTCGATGGACTTGCTGTCAAGCTCAAAGATCTTGTTGTCCCAGTCGATCTCCACAAACTCCGCCGTGACGCCGAGGCTTTCGGCAAAGGCTTTGGCCATGTCGGCATCGAAGCCGATCCACTCGCCGGACTCGTTCTGGTAGTCCATGGGCTCGAAGTCCGTGATGCCAACGATCAGCGTGCCCTTGTCCTGCACATAGGCCAGGTCGCCCGCTTCGTCCTTCTTGCTGCTGCAGCCGGTGAACAGCACGGCCATCATGGCCAGTGCAAGGATCATAGTGATTGCTTTCTTCATCGTGATATCCTCCGTTTAATTTTTTATCGTGCTACCAAATTAGCACATTACCACGCTAAAGTCAAGTGTTTTTTTCAGCACTTTTTTCGCTTTTAACATTTTGTTCACCTTTGCACTGGAAGCGCGTTTATAATTGTGGTATATTTACAAAAGGAATTCGCCGCAAGGAGGAATTGCATATGGCTAAAAAAGCTCTGATCGCGGAAGACGACGCCAACATCGCCGAGCTTCTGCGCTTGTATCTGGAAAAGGACGGCTTTGACGTTTCCATCGCGCCGGACGGCGGTCAGGCCGTGGAGCTGGCCCGCAGCCGCGAGCCGGATCTGCTGCTGCTGGACATCATGCTGCCGGTCAAGGACGGCTGGCAGGTATGCCGCGAGGTGCGCGCTTTTTCGCAGATGAGCATCATCATGCTCACAGCCAAGGGCGAGACCTTTGATAAAATAACGGGGCTGGAGCTCGGCGCGGACGACTATGTTACCAAGCCCTTCGACGCCAAGGAGCTGATCGCACGCATCCACGCCGTGATGCGCCGCCGCGGCGATGTGGAGCCGGCGCAGAGCCATCGGCTGGAGTTTGACAAGCTCGTGATCGATCTGGACTCCTACGAACTGATCACCGACGGCAAAAAGATCGACACCCCGCCGAAGGAGATGGAGCTGCTGTTCCATCTGGCCAGCTCCCCCAACCGCGTTTACACCCGCAACCAGCTTTTGGACGAGGTGTGGGGCTTTGACTACTTCGGCGACAGCCGCACCGTGGACGTTCACATCAAGCGCCTGCGCGAAAAGCTGGAGGGCGTGTCCGACCAGTGGCGGCTGAAAACCGTTTGGGGTGTGGGCTATAAATTCGAGCTCGGTCCCGGCTGACAGGCGAGGATACATATAGAATCGTGAAAAGTATTTTTTTCAAAAACTTCATCGTCACAGCGAGTATGTTCATCCTGTGCTTTCTGCTGTTCGGCATCAGTTTGTTCTTCATGGCGCGCAGCTACATCATCGAGGGCGAGCGCACCACCATGGCTCACAACGCCGTGGAGGTCGAGCGCACGGCCAGCGCCTTTTACCGCTTCGGCGGTCTGCAGAGCATCGACCTGCGCATGAACATCTCCTCCATGGCCCGTTCCACGGACAAGCACATCTTCCTGTGCACTCCCGGCGGCCATGTGGTCTCCTGCTCGGATATGGAATGGATGTGCCCGCACATCAACCAGCACATCGACAACGCCATCACCGACCAGCTGAAACGAACCGGAAGCTACGAGGCGCTCACCTCGCTGGGCGGCTTTTACGATGCGCCGCACTATGTGGTGGCCAAAACCATCGCCAACCGCGAAAACCATCTTATCGGCTATGTTTTCATCACCTACGACTCCACGGAGCTGATCGGAAGCTGGGGCCGGCTTTTGGCGATCTTTGTGGTCATGTCGATCCTGATCCTCGTGGTGGCCGTGTCCATCGAGTGGCGCGCATCCATGCGCAACACCCAGCCGCTGCGGGAAATGGCCGCCGCCGCCCACAGCTTTTCCAAGGGCAACTTCTCCGCACGCGTGCATCCGTACCCGGGTCTGGGCGAGATCAGCGAGCTGACGGACGCATTCAACTCCATGGCCGATTCGCTGGAGCGAAACGAGCGCACACGCCGCGAGTTCATCTCCAACGTCTCCCATGAGCTGCGCACGCCCATGACCAGCATCTCCGGCTTTGCCGACGGCATACTCGACGGCACCATCTCCGCCGCCGACGAGCCGAAATACCTGCAAACGATCTCCTCGGAGACCAAGCGCCTGAGCCGCCTTGTGCGCAGCATGCTGGATATGTCGCGGCTGCAGGAGGGCGCGGACGGCATGGCGCTGAAAAGCTATGACCACACGGAGATGGTCGTGCAGACGCTTCTGAACTTTGAAAGCCGCATCGACGGCAAGTCGCTGCGCGTGGAGCTGGAGATGCCGGACGAACCTCTTTATGCCGTGGGCAATATTGACGCACTGACGCGCGTGGTTTATAACATACTCGATAACGCCGTGAAATTTGCCGACGAGGGCGGCCAGCTCACGATCGGCCTGTGGCGCCAAAACGGAAAGATATTCACCCGCATCGCCGATCAGGGCCAGACCATCGAGCCGGAGGAGCTGCCGCGCATCTTCGAGCGCTTCCACAAGTCCGACGCCTCGCGCGGACTCGATCCCGACGGCGCGGGACTGGGGCTTTACATGGTCAAGGCCATACTGGACAGCCACGACCAGGATATCTTCGTAAAAAGCAAGGACGGCGAGACCTCATTTTTGTTCACGCTGGCCGAGGGCGAAGCGCCCGCGCAGATCACAGCCGCCGCGCAGAGCGGCTGACGGAAGGAGAAAAGCAAACCGTGCTTTACAACGAACAAAACCGCAACGGCCGCTGGTACGGCCGCGAGAACATGACCGACGACGAAGCGGGCCGCTGGTATGCCGATGAGTCCGCCGCGGCGGAAACCGAAGTGCCGTCCGAGGCCGAACAAGCGGCCCCCGAGGCCAAACCGGCCGAAGCGGCGCAGGAGCCGGCCTATTTCCAGCCCGCCGGAGCAAACGGCCCGAGCTGCCGTCCGGCCTATACCCCCGTGGCCCCGACGGCGGAAAAGAAGGTATCGCCCGTGTGGCGCATCATCGCCATCGCGGCGCTGTGTCTGCTGGTCGCCGCCGGATGGGTGATCCGTCTGCTGTGGCCGAGCTGGAGTCTGAGTCTGTTTGAATCGGAGCCCGAGGCCGTGATCGACGATTATTTCGGCGGCCGCTTTGATGCGAGCGGTTCCGACGCCGGCATCCCGGACGACGCGGATATGTACGAATACTTCGACAGCTACTTCACCAACTCCACCGACATCGACATTCCCTCCGCGCCCAACGGCACGGGCGTGACCTTGCCGCTGAAGAACACCACGGGCGGCGAATGGACCCTTCAGACCGTCTATGCCAAGCTCAGCCCCACCGTAGTGGGCATCACCTGCTACCGCGGCGGCGAGCAGTGGAGCTGGGGCACCGGCGTTGTGTTCACAGCCGACGGCTACATTGTCACGAACGCCCATGTGCTCGAAGGCGCGGACGCCGCCGACGTGATCCTCTCCGACGGCACCAGCTACACAGCGCGCTTTCTCGGCAGCGACACTGCCACCGATCTCGCCGTTTTGAAAATCGACGCCAAGGGCCTCGACTATGCCGAATTTGCCGACTCCGACACCTGCCAGGTGGGCGACGAGGTGGTGGCCATCGGCAACCCGCTCGGCGAGGAATACGCCGGCACCATGACCAACGGCATCATCTCCGCCATCAACCGCTCCGTCACGAACAAGGGCTTTTCCATGACCCTGCTGCAAACGAACGCCGCGCTGAACGAGGGCAACTCGGGCGGCCCGCTGATCAACAAGCACGGCCAGGTGATCGGCATTACGAACATGAAGGTCATGTTCACCTACTCCGCCACGGTGGAGGGCATCGGCTTTGCCATTCCCACGAGCGTCATCAAGCCCGTGGTGGACGCGCTCATCGAGTACGGCTATGTGCCCGGCCAGCCCACGCTCGGCATCGTGGCCGGTTCCGTGAGCGACGAGGCGCGCGAGCGCTACGACCTGCCGGCCGGCATCTATGTTTCCAGCGTGGACGACAACTCGGATGCCTGGGCGCAGGGTCTGCGCGCCGGCGACGTGATAACCAAGGTAAACGGCACAAAGGTCTTCTCCGTGGACGATGTGAACGCGCTCAAGGAGGGTCTTTCCGTGGGCGACGAGATCACCTGCACGGTCTACCGCGAGGGCAAGACCTTTGACATCACCTTCGCGCTGGTGGACAAGGGCGCGATCGAAGACTAAAAATCGAAGAAAAACTTTCAGCCCTCCGGCCTTGTCGCCGGAGGGCTGATGCTTTTTCTCGATATTTTTATTTCAGATAGCTTTCCACGATGCGCTGCGCTTCGTCCGTGTTGTTGGATACGACAAAGAACACATACTTGCCGATGGCCATGCGAAGCGAGCCTTCCAGCTTCGGAACCTCCGCCGGAACATAGCTTTCATACGCCGTGATCTGCTCCTCAACGCGCCCGTCGCACGCTTCCATCACCCGCTCGGCCGCATCGTGGTCGGTGCACTCGGCCACGAATACCTCCTCCGCCGCTGCAAGCGTGGACTGATACAGCGCGCAGGTGACTACATCGGCCCCGTCATAGCTGTAAAAACGCAGGGCAAGCTCGGCGGGCATTTCGGACACGATATCGTCAAAGATATCCGCCGCGGCCAGTTCCGCCGCCAGCGCGGCCACATCGACCTCGGGACCCTCATTCGAATCGCCGCACCCGGCGGCAAAAGCAAACAGGCACACAGCCATAAGCAGCGCAAGAACTTTTTTCATTTGTATCCTCCTTCTGTTTCCGCTGCCTCAGGGCAGCACATAATTGTGTTCCAGATATTCATACCACCGCGGGTAGTATTCCTTCACGCAGTGCACGCCGTCCGATGTGACGTCCGAGGGCAGATAGCCGTCGTCCCCGGCCAGCACCGGCACCAGATCGATAAAGTAGCACTCTTTCTCCTCCGCCACCTCGCGCAGCACCTGGCTGATCGCCGCCGCGTTCGTGTTGTTGTAAAGCGAGTCGTTTTCCGAGCGGTATTTGGAAATGGGCGTGAGCGAGAACAGATAGATGATCGCATCGGGGTTCCCGGCGCGGATGGTATCGATGGCTTTTTTGTTTTCCTCGCGGATGGCCTCGTGGTCGTAGCCGATCTCGTTGAGACCAAGGCCGATGTATATCTTGCCGTAGCCGCCGTTCGCCGCGTCGCTGATGTAGTCGCCCGCGCCGAAGATGGTCATGCTGGTGGCGGTGTCAAAGGTGGCCTTGGCGATGTTTTCATCGTAAACAAGCGAATAGATCCCAAGCCCCTCAAAAAGCGAGTTGCCCAGAAACAGCGCATCTTCAAAATAATCGTCCGGCGCCGCCTGCTCGTGGTACGGCGGTTCGACCGAGTGGCCCTGCGGTTCGGGCTCAGGCGTGGTTTCCGGGGGGACGGCAGTCTGGGTTTCCGTGGTCGTGGTCTCCGTCGTTTGCGTTTCCGTGGTCGTGGTCTCCGTCGTTTGCGTTTCCGCGGTCTGCGGCTCCGTCGTTTGTGTTTCCGGCGCCGTCGGCTGGGTCAGGAGCTCCTCCACCTGTGCATCCGGCTGCTTCGGGTCGTCCCGGTCCGTCAGACACAGTATGCCGAATGTCACGCCGAACGACACGGCAAAAAGAAACAAACACAGGATCAAACGGGGAAAAAAGTCTCTGCGCACGGCCGCGCCTCCCTCCGATAAGAAAGCGGATATTATGCCTATCCGTACGCTATACTGTAATACAATCCGCCGATTTATGCAAGGCGGACAAGCATTAAAATTTGATAAAAAAAGCAAGGCCCTGGTCGTTGACCGGCCTATATAGACATGGTATAATAGTATGTCTATTTATGAGCTAGGAGAAAAACCAATGTGGATTTCCGATCAATGGCAGGATTATGAGCTGATCGATGCCTCGCGCGGCGAAAAGCTGGAGCGCTGGGGCAAACACATCCTGCTGCGCCCGGACCCGCAGGCGATCTGGGAAACACCGCGGCTCGACCCGCGATGGAAACGCCCCGACGCCGTGTATCGCCGCTCGTCCAGCGGCGGCGGAGCCTGGGAGAAAAATGCACTTCCCGCCGCGTGGACCCTGTCCTACGGCGAGCTGAAACTGAATGTCAAGCCCATGAACTTCAAGCACACCGGCCTGTTCCCCGAACAGGCGGCCAACTGGGACTGGGCGATGAAAAAAATACGCGGTGCGGGCCGGCCCATCCGCGTTTTGAATCTGTTCGGCTATACGGGCGCGGCCACCT
>CAYROZ010000021.1:0-20130 GCA_964426125.1 uncultured Oscillospiraceae bacterium | reverse complement strand
GATCGAAGGTGATCGGGTCGATGGGCGTGTTCAGCCACTGCTCCAGCAGATCGGGCAGCTTGTCATAGTGCTTCACACCCTTGAAATACTCCATAAAGCACTGGTCAAAGCGGTCAAAATCCGCCTCCGTGTGCACCAGCACCGCGCGTGCAAGTGTGTAAAAGCCCATGAGCGAGCTGTTGTGCAGCCCGAGCTCCAGCCCGCGCAGCAGGGTCTCCCACTCTTTGATCGTGACCTTCAGACCATTTGCGCGCAGAAGATAGAAAAAATCCGTGAACATGGTCTTACCAGCGCTTGCCGCTTTGTCCACCCGATGCGAGCACATCCAGGTCCTCGTTCTTTTTCAGCAGCACGCCGGCAAACGGCATGGTTTTTTCGATCTTCTCCGGCTCGATGCCGCCGATCTGCAGCGCCTGGATCCAGTCCACCAACTCCGAGGTGGACGGCTTTTTTTGCAGCCCGCGCAGGGCGCGCACGGTGTAAAACGCCTCCAGCGCGTGCTTGAGGAGTTTGTCGTCCAGATCGTCAAAATGCACGCGCACGATGCGCTCCATCATCTCCCGCTCGGGGAACTGGATGTAGTGGAAGATGCAGCGGCGCAAAAATGCGTCCGGCAGCTCCTTTTCGGCATTGGACGTGATGATCACGAGCGGACGGCGCGCGGCCTTCACGGTGCGCTTGGTCTCCGGGATGTAAAACTCCATCTTGTCCAGCTCCCACAAAAGGTCGTTGGGGAACTCGATGTCCGCCTTGTCGATCTCGTCGATGAGCAGCACGCAGGGCTTTTCCGACTCAAACGCCTCGCCCAGCTTGCCCAGCTTTATGTACTTGGCGATGTCGGACACATCCGCGCCAAACTGGCTGTCATACAGGCGCTGCACGGTGTCATAAACATACAGACCATCCTGCGCCTTGGTAGTGGATTTGATGCTCCAGATGATCAGCTCCAGCCCCAAGCTTTCGGCCACGGCCTCGGCCAGCATGGTTTTGCCGGTGCCCGGTTCACCCTTGACCAGCAGAGGCTTTTCCAGCGCCATGGCGATGTTCACGCTGCGCATAAGCTCCTCCGAGGCCACATAACCCCGGCTTCCTTTGAATTGTTCCATTGAAATGTCCCCCAAAAAGGCGCCTCGCGCCGTAATTTTTCATAATCTTATCATCGACAAATTATTGTGTCAATCACGTCGGCCGCGTCGGCGCAAGCTGCGCTATGACTCGCCTGCGTGTATACACGAAGACTCGCCCGCTCCGCTGCGCCTCCTTTTCCGCGCCGAACCGCTTCGCTGGGTTTGTCGCGGACTTCAAGCAGAAACCGGCGGCTTGCGCTTTTCCCATTTCCCGGACAGCAGATACGGGAACATCACAAAGAAAAACGTCCAGCCCGCAATGGCGCTGCCGTACCAGAAGCCGTGGATGCCCATGCCGAGCGTGAGCCCCATCAGAAGGCACAACCCGATGCGCATCACCACGCCGTCCGTTACACCGAGAACAAAATTCATCGCGGCAAAGCCCATGCCATTGCAAAGCGCCGTGCTCGGCGCGCGCAGCGCCCAGCCAAAGAAGTTCACAATGGCCACCGGCACATACTCCCGGCTCATGGCAAGCACGGCCTCGTCGCTGTTAAACAGTGCAAACACCTGCTCCGGCCACAGCAGGATGATGCCGGACAGCAGCGCCGCAAACGCACAGCCGACGCCCCACGACACCCACAGCACCCGGCGCACGCGCCCAAACTGGCCGGCGGCAAAATTCTGCCCGATCATGGTCGAGCCCGCATGGCTGAGCGCGAGCGTTACGATGCTGGCCACCGTGGAAAGCTTCGCGCCCACGCCCGTCACGGCGGAGACCACCACGCCATAGCCGTTTATGAAGCTGGTGACGAAAAGACTGGAAATGCTGATGGCGCACGACTGCAGCATCATGGGGATGCCAAGCTTTATGAGAAGGCCCAGCGTACGCTTGTCCGGCAAAAACGAGCGCAGCCGGAAATCAAAGCCAAGCTCCGCGCGCCGCCGGTACAAAAACCCAAGCGACACCAAAAAGCTCACGCCCTGCGAAATGACCGTGGCCAGCGCCGCGCCGAACGCGCCCATGCCCCGCGACACGAACACGAGATCCAAAACCACATTGATCGCCGCCGCGATCGCCACAAACAGCATCGGGTGCTTCGAATCGCCCATGCCGCGCAGCGCGGACGACACCATGTTGTAGCCAAAAATGAAAAAGCAGCCCGCCGTACAGCAGCCGGTGTAGGCCGCGCAGTGCTCCCACGCCTCCGCCGGCACATTCAGCCAGCCGAGGAATGTGCTGTTGAAGCACAGGCCCAGCGCCGTGATGGCCAGACTGAGCGCCAGCACAAAGCCGAACATCGTGCCCACCGTGCGCGTGACCGCGCCGCGGTTTTTCAGCCCCACATACTGGCTGATCATCACCTGTCCGGCATTGCAGAAGCCCATGGCCATGAAGGTGTAAAGATGGATGATCTCGCCGCCGATGGAAACGGCGGAAAGCCCCGCCGAGCCGACGTAATGGCCCACGACGACCATATCCACCAGATTGTAGGCCGTTTGCAGCAGGTTCGACAGCATGAATGGCCACGCAAAGCGCAGCAGCTGCCGCGCCACCGGCCCGCGCGTGTAGTCCTGTATCAGGCCTTTTTCACCCATCCTCTTTCCCCTCCGTATCCGCCGTGTGCTCCGCGCCGTAGATGCCCACCAGTATCACCGCGCTGCACGCAAGACTCACCCACGAAAACGGCTCATGCAAAAAAACAACGCCCGCGAACACCGAGATGACCGTGATGAGATTGGTGCCGATGGAAACACGGCTGACGGGCAGCTGACCCAGCGCGTAGTTCAAAAGTCCATAGCCGCCGATGCTCGCCACAAGGCCGAGATAGCCGATGGCCAGCCAGTAAGACCCCGAGCCAAGCGGCGCGACGAGCGCGGACGGCTCGGCATGGCACTGTACAGCGGACAAAATCCAGAACGCGGCCATGCCCTCCAGCGTGCCGATGAAGGTGCGCTCAAAGGAGGAAAACTCCTCCGACAGCGTGCGCGACAGCAGCGTGAAGCCCGCGGAGCTGAACACCGCGACCACAAGGAATATTGCGCCAAGGAGCGTCACACTGCCGTCGCTCGAGCCGTGCATCGCGTATACCATCACGCCCGCCACCGAGATCAGCGACCAGACGACCTGCCCGCCCGTGATGCGCTCGCGCAGAAACACGGCTGAGGCAAACAGCGCCACGATGGGCACCGCCGCCAAAACCACGCCGGAAAACGTGGTGGTGGTGTACAAAATGCCATAGGCCTCGCAGATGAAATAGATCACCGGCTCGCACAGCCCCATCAGCAGCAGCCGCCCCACGCGCTTTCCGCGCAGCCGCACCTTCACAACGCCTGTCAGCGCCAGAAGGGCCATGGCAGCCGCCGCCAGCGTGAACCGGTGCGCCAGCATAACAAACGGCGGCGCCTCGTCCATGCCAAGGCGCGAGAATAAAAACGAAAAGCCCCACAAAAAATAGGCAAGCAAAGCCAAAAGCGTAGCCTGCGTTTGTTTACTCATCTTTTTCATATATCCATTATATGCGTTTTTTCTCCGCGGCGCAAGCGCTCTCCTATGTAATTCCGGCGCAGCGCAGGCAAGGCCCAGGCCCGCCGGACGCCGCGCTTAAACGCTCTCATCCGCCTCGTCCCGCTCGCGGAACAGCAAAC
Source organism: uncultured Oscillospiraceae bacterium (assembly GCA_964426125.1). GTDB lineage: Bacteria > Bacillota > Clostridia > Oscillospirales > Oscillospiraceae > CAJOIG01. Next base: position 16,414 of record CAYROZ010000021.1, on the reverse strand, counting down.
TGATGCACCACAGCGCAGCCAGCCCCACCAGCGTGTACACCACGCGGGCGACCGTGGCATCCTGGCCGCCGAACAGCCACGCCACCACATCAAAGCGGAACAGCCCGATGCTGCCCCAGTTGAGCCCGCCGATGATGACCAGCACCAGCGCGATCGTATCAATGACCATCGCTTGCCCATCCTTTCCCTGGTTTGCCCTTAGCATACCCCCCGGGAGCGGAATCTATGCAGAAACGGCCCGCCGAAACCCGACGAGCCGTGAAAATATACAAAACTCTTACGCCTGCTCCGGCAGCTTGCACACATCGATCCACGCGACCGGGCGGCACACCTGCTCCAGCTCCTCCGGCGTGATGCGAACGGCGGAATTGGCGCTGCCGGCGGCGGGATACACCGGGTCGAAGCGGTGCAGCGACACATCCAGATAGATGTCCACCTCCTCCGGCACGCCAAACGGGCAAACGCCGCCGGCCTCGTTGCCGGTCAGCGGGCCCACTTCCTCGCGCGAGAGCATCTTGGCCTTGGTGTGAAACTGCTCTTTGAACTTGTGGTTGTCGATCTTCTCGTCGCCGGCGGCCACGATCAGCGCCACGCGCTCGCCGATGCGAAAGCTCATGGTTTTGGCGATGCGGCCCGGCTCGCAGCCAAGCGCCAGCGCGGCCAGATCGACCGTGGCGCTGGACACATCAAATTCGATCACGCGGTCGGCCATACCGAACTGCGAGAGATATTCCGTCACTTTTTGTATGCTCATGGATGTTTTCTCCTTGCAAGATGGATGAAATGATACTAGAATAATAGCATGAAAAATGCAAAATGGGAAGTCGCCGTGATCGGCGCATTGAATATCGACATAACCGGCTCGGCCAACGTGCCGTTCACCTCCGGCGATTCGCTGCCCGGCGAGGTGAGCTTCACCACGGGCGGCGTGGGCTGGAACATGGCATGCGACGCAGCGCTGCTCGGCGCGCGGACCGCGTTTTATTCCGTTTTGGGCAAGGACGGCTATGAAAGTCTGATCCGCGCCAAAGCGGCGCAGTACGGCGTGGACATCTCCGCCTGCCGCTGGGAGGACGCGCTCAATTGCAGCTATCTGTGCATTCTCGACTCCGGCGGCAACATGACCGCCGCCGTGAACGACATGAAGCTCAGCCGCCGCATGGACGCCTTTTTTGCCAAGGACATCGCCCCGCTCGCGCGCGAGGCGGCCGTGGCCGTGGTGGAGTGCAACCTTCAGGCGCCCGCACTGCACCGCCTGTGTGAGGAGCTGGGCGACACGCCCATCGTGGCCGACTGCGTTTCGGCGGCCAAATGTATGCGGCTGGAGGCCGTGCTGCCGCGCATCCACACGCTCAAGGCCAATTTGCTCGAGGCGCAGAAGCTCACGGGTTACGCCGGGGCCGAGCGCTGCGCTACGGCGCTTTTGAAACAGGGCGTGAAGCGCGCGTGCGTCACGCTGGGCGCGGAGGGTCTGCTTCTGGCGGACGAGAACGACATGATCCGCCTGCCCTCGGCCGTGAGCGGCACGGTGGTGAGTTCCTCCGGCGCGGGCGACTCCGTTTCCGCGGCGCTGGCCGTGGCGCTCGGGCGCGGGCTCGATCTGCAGGCCACAGCCCGACTGGCCACCGCGGCGGCGGCCGTTGCCACGCAGAGCCGCTCGGCCATCAACCCCGATCTTGCGCGGCTGCGCGAATACGCCGGCGCACGCTGAACCTGTAACAACTTCGACGGCGGTCTGATGCTTTTGTCACCAGGCCGCTTTTTTATGCAAATTCCCGAATTTGATTTTGTAACTTTTATATTCCAAAATCGTAACCATTGTGTTATAGTATATAAGATAAATAAAAAAGTTACAGACCGCTTTCCGGCTCTTTACAGCAAGACAAGGAGGACGCCAAAACATGAAGAAAGTACTGGTTCTTGAGGACGAATCGAGCATTCGCAGCTTTGTCGTCATCAACCTCAAACGCTCCGGCTACGAGCCCATCGAGGCCGAGACCGGCGAGCAGGCGCTCGAGCAGCTGAAGCAAAACCCCGACATCAAGGTCGCGCTGCTGGACGTGATGCTGCCCGACATTGACGGCTTCGAGGTCTGCCGCCGCATCCGTGCTTCCGACCCGAAGATCGGCATCATCATGCTCACGGCCAAGGCGCAGGAAATGGACAAGGTCACCGGCCTGATGACCGGCGCGGACGACTATGTCACAAAGCCCTTCTCCCCGGCGGAGCTGACGGCGCGCATCGACGCGCTGTATCGCCGCACCGGCACGAGCGAGGCCGAGGAGGACACCGGCGAGCTGCGCCACGGGCCCTTCCGGCTCAACACGCGCAACCGCACACTGGAGAAAAACGGCGAGCGCATCAAGCTGACGCAGATCGAATACTCCATCATCAAGCTCTTTATGGACAATCCCGGCCGTGCTCTCAGCCGCGAGGACATCCTCAACGCCGTTTGGGGCCGCGACTATTTCGGCGAGCTTAAAATCGTGGACGTGAACATCCGCCGTCTGCGCATCAAAATCGAGGACAACAGCACCATCCCCACCTACATCACCACCGTTTGGGGCTACGGCTATAAGTGGGGCTTCTGACACACCGCTAAACACAAACAGAAAGGGGGAAGACCATGAAAAAAGGCGCGAAAAAGCACAGTCTGCGCCGCCGCTGGCTGAAAACCAGCATTTTGGTGACCAGCGTCATCGTGGCCGTGGTCTTCGCCGTGTTTTCGCTGGGCGCGTTCAGCTACTACCACTCCAGCGCGCAGAAGGTCCTTGTGAACAAGGCGGAATCCACCGCCACCTTTTTCAACGACTACCTGTTCACCACCTACGGCGAGTATTATCAATCCGCCTGTCAATACGCCGAAAGCTTTGAATCGGACGACATTCTCGAGCTGCAATTCATCAATGCCCGCGCGGGTCTGGAGCGCGCTTCGAACGGCGCACGGCCCTTTCCCTCCGACACGGACGATGTGAAGCGCGCACTGGAAAGCCAGAAAACCTGCGCGTGGAGCGGCCGCGAGAGCGAAAGCGGCGAGCGCATCATGTCCGTCACTGCGCCGCTGTTTGCCGACGGCGGGCAGCTGGTGGGAGCGATGCGCTTTGTGCAGAGCATGGAGCGCGTGGATCGCCAGTTCACGAGCGCCGTGGTCATTGCGGCGGTGGTGGGACTGCTCATCGTGGCCACCGTGATCGTGTCCAGCTCCTATTTCCTGCGCACAGTATCCGAGCCGCTGGTGGAGCTGACCGCGCTGGCCCACCGCATCGCCGACGGCAGCTACGGCATACAGGCCGAGAAAAAATACGACGACGAGATCGGCGATCTGATCGACGCCATCAACGAGATGAGCCGCAAGATCGGCGAAACGGAAAAGACCCAAACGGAGTTCATCTCCTCCGTTTCCCACGAGCTGCGCACCCCGCTGACCGCCATCACCGGCTGGTCGGAGACCCTTGCGTACGACGACGCCATCGTGGGCGACAGCCGCCGCGGCATCGCCATCATCACCAAAGAATCCGGCCGTCTGACCAAAATGGTCGAGGAGCTTTTGGAGTTTACGCGCATCCAGGACGGCCGTTTCACGCTCAATCTGGAACGGCTGGACGTGGCCGGCGAGCTGGAGGACGCCATTTTCACCTACGGCGAGCTTTTGCGCCAGGAGGGCGTCACAGTCGAATACACCCCGCCGGACGGCGAGATCCCGCTCATTCTGGGCGACCCGAGCCGCCTGAAGCAGGTGTTTTTAAACATCATGGACAACGCCGCCAAATACGGCCGCAGCGTCGGCCGCATCACTGTGACCATCGGCGCGGCGGGCGGCTGGGTGGTCATCCGCTTCCGGGACTACGGCCCCGGCATCCCGGCGGACGAGCTGCCCCATGTGAAGCGGAAATTTTATAAAGGCAGCGGCAAAGAGCGCGGCAGCGGCATCGGTCTTTCCGTCTGCGACGAGATCGTGGCGCGCCACAACGGCACGCTGGAGCTGGAAAACAGCCGCGACGGCCGCACGGGGCTGGTGGTGACCATCTCACTGCCGGTCATCAAAGAGGAGGAGCTTACCATTTGAAAGAGAAAAAGAACGTTTTTAAAACCTCGATCGGCGGCCAGGCCATCATCGAGGGCATCTATATGCGCGGCGTGGACAAGCAGTCCACCGTGGTCCGCCGGGAGGACGGCAGCATGACCACCAAGATCGAGCCGGTGCGCATCCGCAAAAACGAACACGCATGGATGGGCTGGCCGCTCATCCGCGGCGTCATCAACTTCTACGACTCCATGGTGCAGGGCATGAAAAGCCTCACCTGGTCGGCAGAGCTGGCCCCGGAGGAGATGCAGGACGAGCCGACCAAATTCGACCTTTGGGTCGAGGAGAAATTCGGCATGGAAAAGGCGCAGAAGGTGCTCATCGGCGTGGCGCTGGTGCTCGGCCTTGCACTGGCGCTGGGTCTGTTCGTGTTTTTGCCCACGCTGCTCGTCAGCTTCCTGAAGCTTTCGGACGACCAGTTCGTTCTGCGCAGCGTGCTTGAGGGCGTTGTGAAGATCGTGGTGTTTCTGGCCTATCTCTGGCTGTGCTCGCGCATGGGCGAGATCCAGCGTCTGTTCGCCTACCACGGCGCGGAGCACAAAACCATCTTCTGCTATGAGCACGGCCATGATCTCACGGTCGAAAACGTGCGCAAAGAGGGACGGCTGCACCCGCGCTGCGGCACGAGCTTCCTCGTGGTCGTGATCCTGTTTTCCATTTTGCTGTGGTGCTTCATCCACATTTCAAACGCCTGGCTGCGTATGCTGGTCAAGCTCTGCCTGCTGCCTGTGATCGTGGCCGTGACGTACGAGATGAACCGCTGGATCGGCCGGCACGACGAGCTTTGGATCTCGAAGATCCTCTCCTGGCCGGGCAAGCAGATCCAGCGCATCACCACCAACGAGCCCGATGACAGCATGATAGAGGTCGCCATCACGGCGCTCAAGCTCGTGCTGCCGGACGAAAAGGGCTCGGACACCTGGTAAATTAAACAGAAAGAAACAAACCCTGTATGACAAAAACCTACAACGAGATCTACATACAGACCCGCCGCGCTCTCAAGGACGCGGGCGTCGAAAACTACTCCATCGAGGCGCGGCTGCTCGTGAGCGAGGCCGCCGGAAAGACCCAGGCGGCGCTGATGCGCGATCTGACGCTTTACAGCGCGGACGGTCTGGACAAAAAGGTGGAGCAGTGGGTCGAGCGGCGGCTCGCCGGCGAGCCCGTGGCCTACATCGCGGGCGCCTGGGAGTTCGACGGCGTACGCATGACCGTCAACCGCAACGTGCTCATCCCCCGCTCGGACACCGAGATCCTCTCCCGGGCGGCAGAGCAGCTTTTCAAAAACCGCAACACGCACCCGCGCATTCTCGATCTGTGCTGCGGCTCGGGCTGCATCGGCATCGCGCTGGCCATGCACATGCCCGCCGCGCGCGTCATCCTGGTTGACAACGACCCCGGCGCGCTGGCCGTGGCGCGGGAGAATATGCAGCACTACAGTCTGCCGCCGCGCGTGATGTGCATCGAGGCGGACGCAACGAAAAAGCCGCCCATGCTGCTGGGCAGCTTCGATCTGATCGTGGCAAACGCGCCGTACATCCCCACGGCGGAGATCGAAACGCTCGACCCGTCCGTGAAGGACTATGAGCCGTATCAGGCGCTCGACGGCGGCAAGGACGGGCTGGACATCGTCCGCTGCATCATCCGGCTGTGGAAGGTGATACTGCGCGAGCACGGCACCATGATGCTGGAGATCGGCGAGGGCCAGTCCGAAGCCGTGCAGCAGCTCATGCGCGAGGCAGGCTTTGCCGAAACGCTGGCGCTGAAGGACCCCGGCGACTGCGAGCGCGTTGTGATCGGACGACTGTAAAAACAATCCCTCAGTCCGCTTCGCGGACAGCTCCCTTTACACAAGGGAGCCATGGGCTCCCCCACCAAGCGCCGACAATCCCCAAGCCCAAAAGCCCCCCTTGTGTAAAAAGGGGAAGAAATGCGCAAGCATTTTCAGGGGGGATTGACGCGCCGCACAGATTCCTGCACCACACACACATATTTTATCGGGGCGCTGCCCCCGTTATGGAGGAATGAGCTATGGCAAAAGCAAAGGCACCCATCGCCACCGTGAGCGTGGCGGATGATAAAAAGAAAGCGCTGGAGACCGCGCTGGCTCAAATCGAAAAGAACTTCGGCAAGGGCGCCATCATGCGTCTGGGCGAGGACATCCCCGTGAACGTCGACGCCATCCCCACCGGCTCGCTGGGTCTTGACCTTGCGCTCGGCATCGGCGGCGTGCCCCGCGGGCGCATCGTGGAGATCTACGGCCCCGAGGCCAGCGGCAAAACCACGCTGGCGCTGCATCTGGTGGCCTCGGCCCAGAAGGGCGGCGGCGAGGTGGCCTACATCGACGTGGAGCACGCGCTGGAGCCGGCCTATGCCCGCGCTCTCGGCGTGGACATCGATAATCTGCTGCTGTCTCAGCCGGACACCGCCGAGCAGGCTTTGCAGATCACCGAGGCGCTGGTGCGCTCGGGCGCGCTGGACGTGATCGTGATCGACTCCGTGGCGGCGCTGCTGCCGCGCAGCGAGCTGGAAGGCGAGATGGGCGACGCCGCCGTGGGCGTGCTGGCCAGATTGATGAGCCAGGCGCTGCGCAAGCTGGCGGGCATCGTGTCGAAAACCGGCTGCATCGTGGTGTTCATCAACCAGCTGCGCGAAAAGATCGGCGTCATGTTCGGCAACCCCGAAACCACACCCGGCGGCCGCGCGCTGAAGTATTATTCCAGCGTTCGTCTGGACGTGCGCCGCATCGAAACGCTGAAGGTCGGCGACGAGATGGTGGGCAACCGCACAAGAGTAAAGATCGTGAAAAACAAGGTCGCGCCCCCGTTTAAGGAAGCGCAGTTCGACATCATCTATGGCGAAGGCATCAGCCGCGTGGGCGAGCTGATCGACCTGGGCGTGAAGCTGGAGCTGGTGGAAAAGGCCGGCGCCTGGTTCACGGTTTACGGCGAGCGCATCCAGGGCCGCGACGGCGTGAAGCAGTATCTGCTGGATAACCCCGAAGCCGCCGACAAGCTCGAAGCCGAGATCCGCGCCAACGCCGCCAAGCTCATGAGCCCGCAGGCGCTCAAGGCTGCCAAGGCCGCGGGCCGCGCCGTGGATGTGTCCGCGGACGACTTCGATGACGGCGAGGAATAATCCCCCCGACGCTCTGCCGCCGCTGGAGCGGACGAAAAAGCTGGCCGTGGATATGCTCAACCGCCGCGCGCTTTCCGAAAAGGAGCTGCGCGACAAGCTCGCGGCAAAGGACTGCGCGCCGGAGGATATCGACGCCGTGGCCGCTCTTTGCCTTGACTACGGCTTTTTAAACGACGGGCAGTACGCCTGTATGCTCGCGCGCTACTACGCCGCAAAGGGCTATGGGCCGGGCCGTCTGCGCATGGAGCTGCGCCGCCGCGGCGTGGCCGAGGAGCATTGGGCCGCCGCACTGGACCAGCTCGGCAATGCCGACGACACGCTCGACCGGCTGCTGGAAAACCGGCTGCGCGGCCGGGACATAACAGACCGAAAAGAAATCGAAAAGGCCGGCGCTGCCCTGTTTCGCAAGGGCTACTCCTGGGATGCCATCCGCGCCGCCCTGAACCGCTATAAGGAAGCAAACGAATCGTGAAAGTACATTTTACGGCGCTTGGCTGCGCCAAAAATCTCATCGACTCCGAGCAGATGCTCGCGCTCATCACGGACGCGGGCCACACGCTCGTGTCCGACCCCGCGGAGGCAGACGCCGCCGTGGTGAACACCTGCGCGTTCATCGAATCGGCGCAGGAGGAGGCCATCAGCACCATTTTGGAGCTGGCGCAGTATAAAACCGAGGGCAATCTCAAGCGTCTTGTGGTGACGGGCTGTCTGGCCCAGCGCTACCAGGACGAGATCCTTGCGGAGCTGCCGGAGATCGACGCCGTGCTCGGCACGGCAAGCTTTTCGGACATCGTTGCGGCGCTGGAGTCGCCCGAAGCGGGACTGCACCGCTTCGCGGACAAAAACGACCCGCTGCCGGAGCTCGACCGCCTCGTTTCCACGGGGCCGGGCTGGGCCTATATCAAAATCGCGGACGGCTGCGACCGCCGCTGCGCCTACTGCGTCATCCCCTCCATCCGCGGACGCTACCGCTCGCGCCCGATCGAAAACATTCTCGATGAGGCCGAGTCGCTTGCCCGGAGCGGTGTGAAGGAGCTGATCCTCGTGGCGCAGGATGTCAGCCGCTATGGCCGCGATTTCCGCGACGGAACAACTCTTTGCACCCTGCTGCGCGAGCTGGTGAAGGTGGACGGCATCGAGTGGATCCGCCTGCACTATCTCTATCCCGACGAGATCACGGATGAGCTGATCGACCTGATTGCGCGGGAAAAGAAGATCGTGCGCTACCTCGACATCCCCATCCAGCACGTAAACGACGCCATTCTGAAGGCCATGCGCCGCCGGGAAACCAAGGCGTCGATCACGGAGCTTTTCGACAAGCTGCGCGCGCGAATCCCCGGCGTTGCCATCCGCACGAGCCTGATCGTGGGTCTGCCCGGCGAGGGCGAAGAGGAGCTTTCGGAGCTGATCGACTTTTTGCGCGAGCAGAAGCTGCCGCGCGCCGGCGTTTTTGCCTACTCCCCGGAGGAGGGCACCGCCGCCGCCGAAATGCCGAACCGCTGCTCCAAGGAGGAAGCCGAGGCCCGGCGCGAGCGCGTGATGGCGCTGCAGGGACGCATCATGGACGAGTATGACGCCCAGCGCGTAGGCCGGGTCGAGCGCGTTTTGTGCGAGGGTCTGGACGGCCTTTTGTGGTATGGCCGCAGTCCGGCCGATTCCCCGGAGGTGGACGAGCAGGTGCTCTTCTCCGGCGAGGCCGTGCCCGGCGAATTTTTCGATGTCCGCATTCTTTCCGCGGAAAATGGCGAACTGATAGGAGAGATCGTATGACAACCGCCAACAAGATCACCATCGGACGCATGATCCTTGTGCCCGTTTTCATCGTTTTGATGCTGCTGAACTTCCCCGGCCATAAATTCGCGGCGCTGCTCGTGTTCATCGTGGCAGGCGCGTCCGACTCGGTGGACGGCTACATCGCGCGCAAATACGACCAGATCACCGACTTCGGCAAGTTTGCCGATCCTCTGGCGGACAAGATCCTCATCATCTCCGCGCTGCTGATCTTTGTCGAGTGGGGCCAGATGCCCGCCTGGTGCGCCATCATCATCGTGGTGCGCGAATTTGCCGTGACCGGTCTGCGGCTGATCGCCGTGGAAAACGGCACCGTCATCGCCGCGGCGTGGTCGGGCAAGATCAAAACCTTCTTCTCCACCATCGGCTGCTGTGTCATGCTCACGCCGCTGGCGGACGCCATGCTGTTCGGTGTGCCGGCGCTTTCGCTCAACAACATCAGCGTGGCCCTGATGGTCATTCTTACGCTTTGGAGCGGCTGTGAATATTTCGTGAAAAACGGCCATGTTCTGAAAAGCACGAAATGATCCGGGCACAATAGAATGACACAGGTGAAAAATCATGTTTTCTTATCTGCGTGAGCTCATTCACGCGTATCAGGCGCGCGACCCCGCCGCCCGCTGCGCTTTTGAAGTCTGGCTTTATTATCCCGGCGTGAAGGCCGTGATGCGCCACCGGCGCGCCCACTGGTTCTGGACCCACGGCATGAAATTCATCGCCCGCGGCATCAGCCAGTCCGCCCGCCGCCGCACCGGCATCGAGATCCACCCCGGCGCGACCATCGGCCGCCGTCTCGTCATTGACCACGGCATGGGCGTTGTGATCGGCGAGACCGCCGAGCTTGGCGACGACGTGCTGCTGTATCAGGGCGTGACCCTCGGCGGCACGGGCAAGGACCAGGGCAAGCGCCACCCCACCATCGGCAACAACGTTCTCATCGGCTCGGGCGCAAAGGTGCTCGGCCCGTTTCGCGTGGGCGACAACAGCCGCATCGCGGCCGGCGCCGTGGTGCTGTCCGAAGTGCCGCCGAACGCCACCGCCGTGGGTGTTCCCGCCCGCATCGTGCGCATTGCAAACCGCGCGCCGGACTATGCCGGCGATGTGGACCAGATCCATGTCACCGACCCGGTCGCCATCGAGCTGGCCGCACTGAAGGACCAGCTCGCCCTTTTGGAACACTACATCACCAAGGAGAAATAAGATGTATCTATATAACTCCCTAACGCACAAAAAGGAGCCGTTCACCACCCACACGCCCAATCATGTGGAAATGTACACCTGCGGCCCGACCGTGTACCACTTCGCCCACATCGGCAACCTCCGTTCGTACATCATGGAGGACGTTTTGGAAAAATACCTGCGCTTCGCGGGCTACGATGTAAACCGCGTGATGAACATCACGGACGTGGGCCATCTCACCAGCGACGCCGACGAGGGCGAGGACAAAATGCTCAAGGGCGCACGCCGCGAGCACAAAACCGTGATGGAGATCGCCCAGTTCTACACGGACGCCTTCTTTGAAGACTGCCGCCGTCTGAACATCAAGCGCCCGGACGTGGTCCAGCCCGCCACCGGACTCATTGACGACTACATCGCCATCATCTCAAAGCTGCTCGACACCGGCTACGCCTACGAAGCCGGCGGCAACATCTACTTCGACACGAGCAAGCTCGAGCGCTACTACGTTTTCAACGACCACAACGAGGAAGATCTCGCCGTGGGCGTGCGCGAGGGCGTGGAGGAGGACACCAACAAGCGCAACAAAAACGACTTCGTCCTCTGGTTCACCAAGTCCAAGTTTGAAGACCAGGCCCTCAAGTGGGACTCCCCCTGGGGCGTGGGCTACCCCGGCTGGCACATCGAGTGCTCCGGCATTTCCATGAAGTATAACGGCGAATATCTCGATCTGCACTGCGGCGGCGTGGACAACGCCTTCCCCCACCACACCAACGAGATCGCCCAGTCGGAAAGCTTCCTGGGCCATGCGTGGTGCCCGCAGTGGTTCCATGTGGCCCATCTGAACACGGACGGCGGCAAAATGTCGAAATCCAAGGGCGAATTCCTCACCGTTTCACTGCTGGAGGAAAAAGGCTACGATCCGCTGGCCTACCGCTTCTTCTGTCTGCAAAGCCACTACCGCAAGGGGCTTTTGTTCTCGTGGGAAAATCTCGATAACGCCGTGGTGGCGTATAACAAGCTTCTGGCGAAGATCGCCGCGCTCAAGCCCGAGGACGGCGACGTGGATGCCGCGGCGCTCGGCGAGCTGAAGGCCAGGTTCTCCAAGGCCATGGACGCCGATCTGAACACCTCCATGGGCGTCACGGTCCTTTACGACATTCTCAAAGCCAAAACAAACGACGCCACCAAGCTGGCCGCGCTGGACGCCATCGACAGCGTTCTGGGTCTGAAGCTGCTGGAAAAGGCCGCCGAGCTGCGCGCCAAACAGCCTGCGGCCGCATCCGCCGGGGCGGACGGTTTTGCCGTCATCTCCGAATCCGGCGAGGAAAATCCCGCCGTGGAGGAGCAGATCCGCGCCCGCCAGGCCGCGAAAAAGGCCAAGAATTTTGCCGAGGCCGACCGCATCCGCGACGCGCTGCGCGCCGAGGGCATCGTTTTGACCGACATCCCCAACGGCGCGAAGTGGGCGCGCGCCTGATTTCTTACAAGCGGAGGAAACACGCGCCATGAAGGTTCGCATTTTACCGATCCTGCTGCTTATCCTCTTTGTCCTTTTCGCCATCGTGTCCGTCAGCCACGGCGAGCGCAGCGACCCGCCGCAAAGCGTCTCCGCGCCCGTTGAAACCGAGGCCCCGCCGGTGGAAACACCTTCGCTTCCCTCGCTCAGCGAGCCCTCGAGCGAGCCGGAAACGCAAACCGAGCCGACCGAGCCGGTCAACACGACCGTGGACGCGTCCTGGTTTGACAACGCCGCCTTTGTGGGCGACTCCATCAGTCTCAAGCTCAGCTACTACGCCGCCGCGACCGGCGCGCTTGGAAACGCGCAGTTTTTCGCCTCCGGCAGTCTTGGCAGCGCCAACGCCATGTGGGAGCTGGACAACGCCCAGGCGGTGCATCCGTCCTATCAGGGCCAAACCATGCTCACGGAGGACTGCGTGGCCGCCTCGGGCGCGGAAAAGCTATTCATCATGCTGGGCATGAACGATCTGGCTGTCTACGGCATCGACGGCGCGGCGGAAAATCTCAAAACGCTCATCGACCGCATTGCGGCCAAGAGTCCCGGCATCGAGATCTATGTGCAGTCCATGACCCCCATGACCGCCACGAGCAATCTCATCGGCAGCACGCTCAATCCCGACGGCGTGAAGCAATACAACGCGCTTTTGCAGCAGCTTTGCCAGAATAACGGCTGGCACTTTGTGGATGTTGCCAGTGTGATGTACGACGACGCGGGGCAATACCTGCGCGCAGACTATTGCAGCGACCCTGACGACATGGGCGTCCATTTCACGGAAGCCGGGTGTCTGGCTTGGGTCAACTACCTTTATTCCCACAGTGCATAAGAAAGGAACGCAACCATGAAAAAACTTGCTTTGATCCTCGCGCTCGTCTGTCTGCTGGGCGCGCTGAGCGCCTGCGGCGCGGCCAAGGAGCCCGATCCCGCCGCCGTGGTGGACGAGATCGTCTCCTCGCTTTCCATCGCGAGTCCTCTGGATGTGCCGGCGGAGCGGCTGCTCGCGCTGTATGGCATTGCCGCGGAGGACATCGCCGCGTCCGCCAGCTTCACCACGCTTGACGGCGGCATTTTCCCGGATGAGGTCGTGATCGTCAAGGCGGTCGACGCCGCCGCGCTTGGCCGCGTGGAGCAGTGCCTGAACAACCGGCTCGACAATGTGATGGCCCAGGCGCAAAACTACGACCCCGAAAGCCTCGCCGTTGCCCAGCAGTGCAAAGTGCTCACGCAGGGCAGCTACGCCGCGCTGTTCCTCTCCCCGCAGCACGAGGCCATGGAAGCCATCTTCGCCGAGTCATTCCAGTAAAGTCAAAACCACGCAATTGCAAAAGACCGAAGCCATTTTGGCTTCGGTCTTTGTTTTTATTTTTTCTTCTTTATAAACGCCACGCTCACCATCTGCACCAGCGCGGCGGCCACCAGAACGCCAGCGGTCACGCGCTGAAACGCCGTTCGGCGGCGCTCCTCCGGCGGTTTTTTCTCCATGGCTCAGCCTTCCTTCGGGCCGGACTCCTTCGCAGCGCCGTCCTTGGGCGCGCCATTGCCGCGCCCCTTGCCGCGATAGCGGCGGTTGCGGCTGCGGCTGGAGCTTTTCGCGCCGTCCGTTTTTTTCTCCGCGGCGGGCTTGTCCGCCGGTTTTTCGTTCGGCTTCTCGGCCGGTTTTTTCTCCGGCTTCGGGCCCTGCTTTTTTTCGGGGCGGTTCTGCTGCGGCTTTTTGCCGTTCGGGCGGCTCTGCTGCGGCTTTTTGGCCTCGGTTTTGGTCTCGGTTTTGGCCGGCGCGGCTTTCTCGCCCTCGTTCTTGGGGCCGTTCGGCTTTTTGCGGCGGCGATTGTTGCTTGAGCGCTTGGGCTTCACAGTGGCCTCCGCCGTTTTGGCCGCCGGCTCCTCCGCGAGCATCTGCGGCATGATCCAGCGATCGGTCTCCGGCGCTTCCTCCTTGGGCTTTTTCGGCTTGAGCACGAGCACATGGGGCGGCTGGCTGCCATCGCGGGGCCGTCCGCCGGGAATGGCCGCGACCTCATCGGCCTCGTAGCCCTTGATCGAATCCTCGCCCGGGCCATCCAGCTTCACACGCACGGTCTGGCGCAGCACGTTCACCTGCGTCACATTGCCGTAGCCGTCCGGCGTTTCCACAAAGGCGCCGTTTTTCGGCACGTTCTTCACAAGCTCCTCGTACGCCTCCTGCTCATAGCGCAGACAGCACATCAGTCGTCCGCACGCACCGGATATCTTGGCCGGATTGAGCGACATGGACTGCGTTTTCGCCATTTTGGTCGAAACCGGCGCGAATTCATCCATGAAGGTGCCGCAGCAGAACGCGCGTCCGCAGATACCGAGGCCGCCCAGCATACGCGCCTCGTCGCGCACGCCGATCTGGCGCAGCTCGATGCGGGTGCGGAACACGCCGGCCAGATCCTTCACCAGCTCGCGGAAATCCACGCGCCCATCGCTGGAGAAGAAAAAGAGGATCTTGCTGCCATCGAACGCGCACTCCACGTCCACCAGCTTCATCTCCAGCCCATGCTGCTCGATCTTGCGCTTGCAGACCACATAGGCTTCCTTTTCCCGCTGGCGGCACAGCGCCGCAATGCGGCGGTCGTCGTCCGTGGCGATGCGGGCCACCGGGCGCAGCGGCTGCACCACGCGCGCATCTTCCACTTCGTGATTTCCCTGCACGGCCTCGCCGATCTCCAGCCCCTTGGCCGTTTCCACGACCACCTGCGTGCCGTTTTCGATGGTCAGATCCACGGGGTCAAAGTAGTAAAGCTTGCCCCGGTTGCGAAATTTTACACTGACTACTGTTGCCAATTTATGTCCGTTCCTTTCCCGATTGCAATTCGGCCGTCATAAGCATACCGAAAATCTGCCGCGCGCTCAGATTGCGCCGCAGATATAACTCCGCCTTGTCCATGAGCGCGGCGATGTCAAACAACGCCTGCTGCGAAAGCCCCGATACCGGCCTCTGCCCGCGCAGCGCCTGCCACACCAGCGTTTTCACGCAGTCCACAAAGCCCAGCGCCTCATCGCCGGAAAGCTTTGTCCGCTGCATACAAAACAGCGCAAGCTGCTCCCGGTCGCCCGACGCCAAAAGCGAAAGATACTCCGCCGCAAACGGCAGCAGGGTATCATCCTCCGCCTCCGCTTCCGTGGCCGAGGCACGGGCGCGGACCAGACGGCTGAGCACCGTTGGCAAAAGCGCATCCGACGCCGCCGTGCACAAAATGAAGCACGCGTGGCCGGGAGGGTCCTCCAGCGCCTTGAGCAGCGCGTTTTGCGCCTGCGCGTTCATGGCGTCGGCCTCGGGAAGGATGTATACCTTGCGCTCGGCCTCATTCGGGGCCACAGCGGCATCCGCTGTCAGGGCGCGGATCTGATCTACCGTGATCTCACGGCGCTGTTTGCCCTTGTCGTCCGTCTGCCGCCGCAGCCACAGCATATCGGGGTGGACCCCCGCCTGCACTTTGCGGCAATCGCGGCACTGGCCGCAGGGCGCGTTGGGCTGGGCGCACAGAAGTCTGCCCGCCAGTCCGGCCGCCTGTTCCTCCCGCGCACTTACCGCCGGCGATACCAGCAGGTAGGCGTGGGGCATTCTTTCATCCATCATAATATGTGATTATAACATATTCCGCCCGCCGGATACAATAACAATTGAAACTTTCCGCATTCTGTGTTAATCTTATGATAATCGGCAAAGAAAAGATATATGGAGGGATCATGCTATGAAACGTATGAACATTTCCAACAACGTCATCCGCCGTCTGCCCCGCTATCTGCGGAAGCTGGACGACTTGAGCTATCAGGGTGAGGAGCGCATTTCCTCCGGCGAGCTTGGCCGCCAGATGGGATTGACGCCGTCGCAGATCCGGCAGGACTTCTCCTGCTTCGGCGAGTTCGGCCAGCAGGGCTATGGCTACAACATTGCCTCGCTGCGCGAGCAGATCAGCCATATTCTCGGCGTGGACCGCCATTACAAGGCCGTTCTTGTGGGCGTGGGCAATCTGGGCCACGCGCTGGTGCAGAACTTCGGCCACATTGCCGAGGGCGTGCGCCTGGTCGGCGCATTCGACGAGCGCGAGGACCTTGTGGGCACCGAGATCGAGGGCTGCCCGGTTTATGCCGGGGAAAAGCTGGCGGACTTCGTTTTTGACAACAAGGTCGATATCGCCGTGCTGTCCGTGCCGCGCCGCGCCGCGCAGGAGCTGACCGACAAGCTCATCGGCGCCGGCATCCGCGGCATCTGGAACTTCACGAACATCGAGCTGGACACCGGCGATTCCGGTGTGCTGGTGGAAAACATCCACTTCTCGGACAGCTTCCTTGCGCTGACCTACTATCTGGCGGAAGAGGACGACGACAAGAAATGATCCCGTCCGCTGAAAAGACCTCTCTGGATACGATCGCCGCGATAGCCACGGGCTCTGTGCTCGCGGCTATCGGCATCATCCGCCTGTCCGGGCCGGAGGCCATCGCGATCGTGGACCGCGTGTTCGTGCCGGCGGGCGGCAAGCCCATGGCCGAGCGGCCGGACCGGCAGCTGGTCTATGGCCGTCTGCTCGACCGAAACGGCGAAACGCTGGATCTGTGTCTGGCCACGGTGTCGCACGGCCCGTCCAGCTACACCGGCGAGGACACCGCCGAGCTGCAATGCCACGGCTCGCCCACCGTTTTGCGCGAGGGGCGTTTGAGTCTGTTCGCCGCCGGAGCGCGGC
>CAYROZ010000020.1:0-20471 GCA_964426125.1 uncultured Oscillospiraceae bacterium | reverse complement strand
CGGCTCGGCATGGCGGATATACTCGCACTATACGAACAGCATAAAAACATGGTCTACCGGCTCGCGCTGAGTTTTCTGAAAAACCAGGCCGACGCGGAGGACATATGCCAAAGCGCATTTTTACGCCTGATGGAAAAGCAATCGACCATCCGGCCCGGCCATGAACGCGCGTGGCTTGCGACCGTAACGGCGAATTTGTGCCGCGACCGGCTGCGCGAGCGCACGCGCCATCCCACCGCCGCGCTGGACGAGAGCATCCCCGCCCTGCCCGCGCCACAACGCGAGGTATACGACGCCGTGATGCGCCTTGGCGGAACGGAATCCGCCGTGGTGCTGCTGCACTACTACGAGGGCTTTTCCGTGCGCGAGATCGCGGCCATGCTGAAGCTTTCCACGACCGCCGTGACCAGCCGCCTGTACCGTGCCCGAAACCATCTGCGCCATGCATTGGAGGAAGCGACATGAAAAACGAACTTGAAAAAATGTATGACTCGATCCGCCTGTCCGATGAGGCCGACGCGCGCATCCGGCAGAGCCTCCTGCGGCGCAGCGCATCCGAACAGGAGGTCACACCCATGAAAACCAAGAAGCATCCCATCCGCACTCTGCTCATCGCCGCCGCGCTGGTCGCGGTGCTGGCGATCGCGGCCGCAGCCGTGGCAAACACCTACTTCATCCCCACCGTGCAAAGCGACCTTGCCGCCGCAGACACGCTGCAAGGCGCGCTCGGCGACAACATTGCCGGGCAGGAGGCCTACACCCGTGAATTTATCGACCCGGAGGGCAACGTGGTCAAAAGCGAGGACTACCCCACCGTTGAACGCGTGGCACTGGACGAGGCGCTGGCTGACAAGCTGCTGGGCGGCTATGTATACGCCGGCACGGAATCCATCACGCTCGGCGGCTGCGAGCTGAACATCGCCAGCCTTATGCTCGACGAAAGCGGCATCGGCATCGTGACCGTGGACATCGACTTCCCGAGCGCCGACATGGTGCCGGAAGCCTATACGCCCTGTCTTCAGTTCTACTCCGGCTCGCTGGCCAAGGGCGAGGAAGTCAAAACCGACGCAAGCGGCGAGCTTGGCGAGCTGCATTGGCTCGACTGCGCGGACTACCGCGACGAAACGCAGAGCACCGATACCCACATCCGCTATGTGTGCTACATCACGCCCTTTGACTGCGCCGACGAGGCCGGTGATCTCGTGATGCAGTTCCGGCTTATCGATCAGGTCTACGACGCCGCGACCGGCGAATACACCGGCGAGGGCGAGTGGTACATCGCGCTGAGCGCACCGGAGCTTATCCCCGCCCAGCATTACAGCGGCAACGACTTCGAGGCGTGGGTGTCCCCCATCGGCATGAAGCTTGAAACCGCCGGCGAGGGCGAGAGATCCATCCACGAGTTTGTCCTGCACTACGCAGACGGCAGCGACTACATCGTCACGAGCAATGAGCAGTCGCTCAACAACACCGCCGTCAGCTCTCTTTGCGGCGATTATAACCACCACTTCTACGCCTTCAACCGACTGGCGGACACAGCAAGTCTCGCCTCCGTCGAGCTCGATGGAGTGTCCCTCACAGCGGCAAAATAAACCCCAATTCACCACCAGCGGCGGAGCCCATGCTCCGCCGCGTGTTTTTTACTTTGACAGGCTACGCCCCGGGGCGTAGAATAGGGGCGATATGAAAGCACTTTACGAGAAAAACGAGCTGGGCTTTGCCCTTGTCTCCATCGCGGCATACTGCTTTTTGCAGTCGCTGGCGAACTGCCTGAACGGTCCGATCGGCGTGGCCTATTCCGCAAGCGCCGTGTTCGTCTGGGCGCAGGCGCTGGTGCTGTGGCGTTTTGTGCGTAAAGGCGGTCTTATACGCCGTTACGGCCTGTGCCGGGCGAGGATATCCGCGCGGCAGGCGCTGTACTATCTGCCGCTGGCCGTTTTGGCCACACGGAATCTCTGGAACGGCGCGGCGATGGAGCAGCCGCTGGCGGGCACGATCGCCTGTGTGATCTGTATGCTGGGCGTCGGCTTTGTGGAGGAGCTTATCTTCCGGGGGCTGCTCTTTTGCGCCATCGAGCGCGAAAAACCGCGCGCGGCCATCGTGATTTCCAGCGTTACCTTTGGCCTTGGCCACATTTTGAACCTGTTCAACGGCAGCGGCATGACCCTGTGGGAAAATCTGCTCCAGATCGCAGGCGCGATGCTGATGGGCTTTTTGTTCGTCATTTTGTTCCACCGCGGCGGAAGCCTTCTCCCCTGCATCGCCACGCACGCCGGTTTAAACGCGCTGTCCGCCTTTTCGCGTTCCGCCGATCTCACCGCCGGACGGGAGCTTATTTTTGACCTGATCTTATTCGCCCTTGCTGCCGGATACCTGCTCTGGCTTGCGAAGACTCTTCCTAAACCGCCCGAACAAACGGCCTATAACGAAACGCGCGGCTCAAACTGAGCCGCGTGTTTATTCGCCGTATACGGTCTCCCGCCATAGCTGCCGGTTGGCTGCGAAGTCGATGTTCAGTACCATCATCCCATCCACCACCGCGTCGGTCACTGTGCCGTCCGCCGGGATGCGGAGGGTGTGCATATCGTAGCTTGCATACTCCCGCGCCGCCATCGCCAGCGCCAAAAGCTGCGTCCAGCGCAGATCGGTCTGCACCTGCGGCAAAAGCTCGCGCGCCAGCACGGCCAGCTCGCCCGGTGTCAGCGATCCGGCGCGTGCAATGAGCGTTGTGACCAGCTTTCGCTGCCGGGCCGTGCGGTCATAATCGGCGTTGCCGACGGCGCGCTCGCGCGCGTATTCCAGCGCCGCCGTGCCATCGAGCCGGTGAAGCCCCGCCGCAAGGCCAAGATGCGCCGCCTCCTCCGCCTCGAGTTCCAGTTCCACGCCGCCGATGGAATCGATGGCCGCGCAAAAGCCGTCAAAATCCACCAGCACATAGCCGTCCGTCTGTATGCCGAAATTCGTCTCGATCGTCTCGCGCAAAAGCTCCGGACCGCCCCACATATAGGCGTGATTGAGACGCGAGGAGCCATGGTCGGGAATGGGGCAATAGATATCGCGCATGAGCGAGCACAGCACCACGCGCCGCGACACCGGCTCGACCGAGAGCACCATCATCGTGTCGCTGCGGCCGGGATCGTCCGCGCTGGGCTCATCCGCCCCGAGCAGCAGAATGTGAACTTCCTCCGGCGCCGGTGTCGGCGATGGCACGGCCGTTTCCACCGTCCTTTCCGCAGGCGCCGGCCCCTCCGCCAGAGCCGCCGTGTCGCCCCGATGCGCCGCCGCAGCATATGCCCCGCACAGCAGCAGCCCGCCGCCGATCGCCGCGATCAATCCCGCCCGTATTTTCCGTTTCAAAGCCCCGCCGCCTTTCCTATGGCTAGTGTGCACCAAAACGGCCATTCTACGCGCGGAAAATACGTCCGATTCTAAAAACGCAAAAACGCCGCCCAAACGGGCGGCGTCTGCACTTTTTCCATTACTCGCGGGAGATGACGTCACAGGTGTCGGTTTTGTCCCCGACCGTTACACTGATCACGCAGGTACCGGCGCCGACCAGTGTGACAAGACCGGTCTGGTCCACCGTAGCCACGGATTCGTTGGAGCTGGTCCACTCAGGTGTCAGCTCGTTGTTGATGGGATAAAACGCCACGTCAAGCTGCACCTTGTCGCCGACATACTGCGTAAAGCCCGGCTGATCGTAGCCAAGGTAGGTGATGCCAACGCTGGTGACCAGCGGTTCCTGCGTGGGAACGATCGTCGGCTCCGGGGTGGCCGTGGGCACCGCCGTGGATGCCACGTCCGGCGCGGATGCGTCCTGCTGCCCGCTTTCGGATGTCAGCGTCTGGCTGTCGGAAAGCGACGCGGACGCGCTTATATCGTCCGTCACGCCAAGGCTCACAATGGCAATCACCGCCGCCATCACGGCCGCCACGATGATCGTGCCAAAGATCATCTGCCAGTTCAGATTCTCCGCCGCCCGCTCATTTGCCTGCGTTCCGCGCACGGCGCTGTCCGCTTCGGGAACGCTGCGCCGCTGCTCGCGGGGCTTTTTGGTCTGGCAGTATGGGCAGCTGGAACGTGTCGCCGGATACTGCCGGTGGCATCTTGTGCAGGTCGTTTTGGGGATTATGCTCATATAGATCACCTTTCGGGCGTAAAAATCGATTTGTCGATTTACATAATACAACCCGCAAGGGGCGGCTGTCAACAAAAACCGCTCAAATCGTCAGCGTTCCCGCCTCATCCTCCAGCAGCAGCAAGATGCGCTCCTCGGCCCCGGTGACCGCGTTGACATAGATCAGGCAGCGCCGGTCCGTCTCGGTCCGGCACAGAAATTCATGGCACAGCTTCTCCTCGCCGCCGGGCGTTGGAATGAGCGCCAGCGCACTTTCCTCCACTGTGAGCGCCGGAGAGAGACCGCTTCGGGCGCTCTGTGCATCCAGCTCTATCGCCGGAATATCCCGCTCGCAGTGGGAGCCGATGTAGCCGGAGGCGTCATAGCTTTGCAGCGTGCCGTTATCAAGCGCCACGCCGATCTTGACCAGATCCGCGTAGCAGGTCACATCCTCCTGCCGGTACTGGAAGTTGACCGTCAAAACGCCGTTTTGCACGATGTGATAGCTCATCTGCATATTCTCAAGCCCCAGCGAGTCCATGATGTCCTGCGCGATCTTCAGTCCATCCGCCACGCGATAGCGCGTCTGCTGCACGCTGCGCGACGACAGCACCGACCATATCTCGCCGCCGCGTTTGGTCACGCTCACGGCATATTCCCCGCCGGATACAGACGCCGAAAAGCGCCACAGCGGAACGTCCCCGCCGGTCTCGCCCGCGCTTTCCACCGCCGTTTCACTCACGCCGAGCATATCCGCCGCCGCACGCCGCGCCTGCTCCTCGTCCACCTGTGCCGCCCCGCGCAGCAGGGCCGGATCGTCCGTCCGCAGCGCATCGGAAAAGGGCCCGTCGTAAATGAGCGTGGGCAGCTGCGGAAACTCGCTTTCGATGTCGGAGATGGAGCTTGAAAGCAGCACCGCGTCCTCCCGCTCCGCCGCCGGAAGCAGCGCCGTGTCCATAGTCATGGTCCCGTTTGCAAGCTGCATTTCAAGCTCGCGCAGGTTTCCCGCCATCACACCGGCCGTTTCCGACAGACTTTGCAAATTGTCCAGTTCCTGCTCGGAATAGCCGCCGGCCACGCCCACACTGCGCGCCAGCGCACACGCATAATCGCCCACACGGGACAAAAAGCCCGCCGCCTGCTCGATCGTCTGCGCCTCATATGGCAGCTCGCCCAGCGCCATCTGCGCCTCGAGCGCCTTGCCGTAAACCTGCGTGCACATGGCGCTTTGCAGGGCCGCATCCGAGATGTAAACGCACTTTTCCAGATCCTCCGAAAGCGCGCTAACATCCCCAACCAGCTCGGAAAACGCCCACTGTGTCTGCGCCCGAATATAGTACTCCATCTGCCGCGCACGGCGCACATGCACCACCGACACGACCCCCAGCACCACCACCGCCGCCGACAGGATGCTGATCACCGCCGCCGCCGTTTTTCGCTTCATAAAAAACACCCCTTCCGGACTATTTTGTCCGAAAGAGGTGAAAAAATGCTGTTGTGTATCATCATTATAGAACTTATGTTCCGATGCTGGATTTTCTCCACTCCGTGTGATATAATTTATAATGTAGTATATTCTCACCATTGACCAACACGCGGTAAATCCATGGAGCTCTATTGCCAAATTATCCGCGTGCTTTCACAGCATAAACTGTATAGAACACTACAAAACACAGAGGCAAGAAATGGATAGAAGTCGCAGTATAAAAAACGTAACAGTATCAATTGTCTTTAGGCTATTTCTGTTTGTCGGCAGCTTTCTTGTACGACGTTTTCTGATAAAGTTTATCGGAAACGACGTCAATGGCATTGATTCCCTATACACGAGCATCATCGGCGTTCTAGCCGTGGCCGAGCTCGGCATTGGTGATGCAATCACCTTTTGTATGTACCGGCCGATCGTGGAAGGCCGAACCGATCAAGTTGGCGCTCTCTACGGCCTGTTTTGGCGCACCTATCGGGTCGTAGGCATCTTCATCGTCGTGGCCGGATGCGCCGTTATGCCATTTCTCCCTCAACTTGCCAAGGGCTATTCCGACTCCAACATAAACCTATACGCAACCTTTGCACTGATGCTGATATCCGTGGTCTTGTCCTATATGTTCAGCGCCGACAGCGCCCTGATGAATGCATATCGAGACAACTATATAACTACCTCCATTTCCTCCGGCGGACAGCTTTTCCAACAATTTATGCAAATCGCCGTTCTTATTTGGACACGATCTTTTGAGTATTATCTGGTCTGCCGTATCATTTCCGTTTCAGCGCAGTGGGCCATCACAAAAAATGTCACTCGGAAGCGCTATATATCTGTTCTTTCGGCACGCAATACAAAAATTGACAAAGATACAAAAAAAGAGGTTCTTCAAAAAATCAAGGCAACTTTTATGCATCAGATCGGCAACGTCCTTGTAAACACAATTGACAGCATCATCATATCCGCTTTTATTGGAGTGACAATCCTTGGCAAGTATACAAACTATACGACAATTGTATCGGCCATGTTTTCTGTCCTCTGCCTGTTTTTCCAGCCGTTGAGTTCAAGCATCGGTCACCTTTTTGTGCAGGACAAAGATCTGTGTGAGCGCTATTATCACTTTTTCTATACCTTCAACTACATTCTCGGCTGCATTTTCTTCCTTGGATATTACAGCATTATTGACGATCTGATATACTTCCTTTTCGGTGATGGATTAGAGCTGAGTCGTTCCATTTCGTTTGTAATAACTGTGAATTATTTCATCCAATATATGCGTCAATCCACCATAGTCTTTCGCAATGCAACCGGAACCTTCTATTATGACCGCTGGAAGCCGCTGTTGGAAGGCCTTTCCAACCTAGTTCTTTCTGTCTCGTTTGTAAAGATATTCCAATCCATTGCCGGAGATGATTTTGCCGTTGTTGGCGTCATTGTTGCAACGATCATCACAAACATCCTGATTTGCCATGTCATTGAGCCCTATGTTTTGCATAAGCACGCATTTCATGTATCCACCAAGCACTTCTGGCTGAAGAACTATGGTTATATCGCGCTTTTTTCCGCCATACTGACGCTTTTAACCCAATGCACTGTGATATTGGACAACCGGTGGGAACAGCTATTGGCAAATGGATGTATCGCCGTTGGAATATCCCTAGTGCCTGTCAGCGTTGCAGTTCTGCTCGACAAAGATTTTCGTCACTTCGCGGTCAATATACTCCACAGAAAAACGGAGTAACACACAAAGCAGGGGGCAACGCCCCCTGCTTTGTCTTAGCACTTAACTCGCAATTTTCAGCTCAGTTTCTCAATCCCACTCGCCAGGCGGCGGATGGTTTCTTCCTTGCCGAGGATGCGGCACAGCTCCACTGCACCGCCGGGCGTGACGGCCGTGCCGGTGGCCGCGATGCGCACAGGCCACATAAGCTTGGCGTTTTTCACTTCCAGCTTCTCCGCCAGCGAAACAAGGCAGTCGTGGATGTGCTCATCGTCCCACGCCTCAACGGCCTCCAGCGCGGGCAGCGCAGCCTTGAGCATCTCCAGCGAGCTTTCGCGGTCGGACTTCGACTTTTTATGCACGAACAGCTCCGTGTCATACTCGGGCAGGCTGTCGAAGAAGCCAAGCTTGGCGGGAATATCCGTGAGCGTTTCGGTGCGCTGCTGCAAAAGCGCCGCGATGGCTGCGGGGTCAATGGCGGGATTTTTCACCGTCTGGCGGATATAGGGCTCGGCCACGCGGGCAAAGTCCTCGGCGCTCATGGCGCGGATGTATTCGGAGTTGAAGTGCGTGAGTTTTTCGATGTCGAAGATGGCGGGCGACTTGGAAATGCCGCTCATCTCAAACACCTCGGCCAGCTCGCGGATGGAGAATATCTCCCGCTCGCCGCGCGGCGACCAGCCGAGCAGCGCGACATAGTTGACCACAGCCTCCGTCAGATAGCCCTTTTCGATCAGATCCTCATAGGAGGGGTCGCCGTGGCGCTTGGACATCTTATTGTGCGCATCGCGCATAACGGGCGAGCAGTGGACATACTTCGGGATAGGCCAGCCAAAGCCCTCATAGAGCAGGTTATACTTCGGCGCGCTGGAAAGATACTCCGAGCCGCGCACCACATGGGTGATGCCCATGAGATGGTCGTCGATGACGTTGGCGAAGTTATAGGTGGGCAGGCCGTCGCGCTTGATGAGCACCTGATCGTCCATGTCCTTGTTCGGCGCGGTGATGTCGCCGAAGATCTCATCATGGAAGGTGGTAGAGCCCTCATGCGGGATCTTCTGGCGGATGACGTAAGGCATTCCGGCATCCAGCCGGCGCTGCACCTCCGCCGGGTCAAGGTCGCGGCAGGGATCGTCCGCGCGGTCGAAGTTGCCGCTGTCCTCCTCGGACTCGGTCTTTTCGCAGAAGCAGTAATACGCGTGGCCGCGCTCGACCAGAAGCTGAGCATACGGCAGATACAGGTCGCGGCGCTCCGTTTGCACATAAGGCGCCACCGGGCCGCCCTTATCCGGGCCCTCGTCCCAGTCAAGGCCGCAGTCGACCAGGGTCTTGTAGATCACATCCACCGCGCCCTCAACCAGACGGTTCTGGTCGGTATCCTCGATGCGCAGGATGAATTTACCGCCGGCGTGGCGCGCGATGCACCAGGTATAAAGCGCCGTGCGCAGGTTGCCGACGTGCATATATCCCGTGGGGCTGGGGGCAAAGCGGGTGCGCACCTCGCCCGTGGGGATGCGTTTTTCCAGTTCCTCAAAAAAAGCAGTATCTTTCATGGTTATCCTCCCTCTTTGTGGCACACTTTATAGTATTTTATTCCTGAGCACTTGTCAAGGGATTTATGTTTGTGCTAGAATGTGAATTCAGTAAGAATACATTATGGAAAGAAGTCGAGGACACAATGGACGAAAAGAAAAAAGTAATGCTCTCGGGCATCAAGCCCACCGGCGACCTCACGCTCGGCAGCTATCTGGGCGCGATCAAAAACTGGGCCGAACGCGCCGAGCAGTTCGACTGCTACTACTTCATGGCCGATCTGCACGCGCTCACCACGCGCAACAAGCCCGCCGATCTGCGCCGCCGCACCCTGGAGCAGCTGGCCCAGTATGTGGCCTGCGGCCTCGATCCGGAGAAAAACACGCTGTTCATCCAGTCGCACGTGCACGAGCACGCGGAGCTTGGCTGGGTGCTCAACTGCTACGCCATGTTCGGCGAGCTAAGCCGCATGACGCAGTTTAAGGACAAAAGCGCCAAAAACGCCGACAACATAAACGGCGGTCTGTTCACCTACCCCGCGCTGATGGCGGCGGACATCCTGCTGTATCAGCCCGATTTCGTGCCCGTGGGCGAGGACCAGAAGCAGCACGTGGAGCTCACGCGCGACATCGCCCACCGCTTCAACAACCTCTATGGCGAAACCTTCACCATCCCCGAGCCCTTCGTGCCGAAGGTAGGCGCGCGCGTGATGGATCTGCTCGACCCGACGAGCAAAATGTCCAAGTCCGACGACATCGGCAACGGCCGCGTGCTCATCATGGACAAGCCCGAGGACATCATGCGCCGCTTCAAGCGCGCCGTGACCGACAGCGACACGGATGCCCACTGCGTGCGCTATGCCCCGGACGAAAAGCCGGGCGTGGCCAACCTTATGCAGATCTACTCCGCCGTGACGGGCCGCAGCTTCGCCGAGATCGAGGCGGAATTTGCCGGCCATGGCTATGGCGACTTCAAGTCCGCCGTGGGCGAGGCCGTGGTGGAAACGCTGCGCCCCATCCGCGAGGAGGCCACGCGCATCATGGCCGACAAGGCATATCTGGAAGGCCTTTGCCGCACCGGCGCGGAGAAGGCCTCGTACATCGCGCGCAAAACGCTGCGCAAGGTGTACAAAAAAGTCGGGCTCGTTGCCCGCTGAGACCTCAGCCCAGCAGCATCGCGCCCATCAGGATCAAAATATCCCGGTCACCGCTTTCGCGGTACATCAAATACAAAATCAAAAGCATCAGAAGGTCATCGCTTTCCAGGTCGATGGCCTTCATTTTTTTCATCAGCGCCGCAAGCACATTCGGCTTCCCGCCGGATGCGTCAAAAAGCGGCCGGGGTGCGGACGGGCCCGGCACCGGCGGTGGGGCCGGCGCGTTTGGCGGCTGATACGCTCCGCTATAGGCCATCGAGCTCACCGCCGTACTGCTCGAGCATCGTTTCCGCCAGACCGATCAGCCGCGTGATCTTCAGCGCGCGGTCGATCTTTGAGCGGCGCTTGGGGCGCATATACGGCTGCATGGCACGCAGAAGCTGCTCCGATTCGCTATTGCCGGCGTTTTTGCCCAAAAGGCCCAGCAGCCCGCCCCCCGGCGGCGGACTTGGCGCGGAGGGCTCCTCCCCCGCTGGCGCCGCGCCGCCCATCAGGCTTTGCGCCATGGCCTTGATCCGCTCCATCTGCTGCGGGTCGGATAAAATCGAGCCCAGCCGCGCTTCCAGCTCCTCGTTCACCGGCCATCCACCACCTTTTTGACCTCCGCAGCCAGCGCCCGGCCCTCCGGCGTGGCCAGGATCTTATGCAGAGCCGCCTGCAGCGTTTCGCCGTCGCCGCTTTCCACCGCACGCCGAAGCCCGTCTTCATCCAGCATTCCGGCCACGCGGCGGCCGTTTTCACTCTCCGAGAGCTGTTTGAGCGCCCCGGCGTTTTTGGACGACAGCAGCTGCTCGCTGTATTTGCCCAGATCCATACAAAACACCCCCTCCGTATCATCCCATCCTATGCGGGAGACACGCAGGGGGTGTCTGACATTTTTTCGTCAGCCCTTCAGATAATTGTCCAGGCGCGTGAACATCGTGGCCACCTCGGCCCGCGTGGCATAGCCCAGCGGCTGGAAGCTGCCATCGGTATAGCCGTTGATCACGCCGATGTTTGCCAGCGCATGGACCGCCGTTTTGGCGTAATCCTTGATGCTGGATTCATCCTTGAAGGTCGCGGAGCCGCTTGAAAGGCTCTTGCCGCAGTAGCTTGTGAGGTAGCGATAAAGCACCACGCACAGGTCCTGCCGCGTGATCGGGTATTCCGAGCCGAACATCGTGCTGCTCATGCCGTTTATCAGCTTGTTGTAGTAAGCCCACTGGACATAGCCGTTATAATACTGGCCCGAGATGTCGTTGAAGGCGCCCTGATAGAGGTTGAGCAGGGCCTTGCCGTTATAAACGGCTTTGATATAGCCGGTGTAGCCGGAATAGTCCACCTTGTACCAAAGCGCCCCGGCGGAATCCTTGGCCGTGCCAAGGATCGTGACAAAGGAGCCCTGGTCGGTGATGAGCGTTACCAGCGAGGAGCTGGTGGAGGCACTTTTGCGCAGATTGATGCTGTAGCCATTGGTATAGGCCACAACGCCGCTTTTCTTGTTTTCCAGCGTGCCGCTCTGGCCGGCATAGCGGCCCAGGATCGTGGCAAACTGGCCGCGCGTCATGTTCATGGTCGGGCCGAAGCTGGTGGCCGTAATGCCCTTGAGCAGGTTGTTGGTGTACGCGTAGGCGACCTCATCGGCGCACCAGGACGTGGCCTTCACATCCGTAAACGGCAGATCGATGACAAACGTCACTTCGATGCTGTGCGGCTCTTTCACATTCGACAGCGTGTAGCTTTTCACCGCGCCCACGCTCTTGCCATCCACCAGAACATCGCTGACCTGATAGTTTTTGGCTGCCTTGAACGTAAAGGTACGGCTGCCGCCGTCGACCACCTGGGCTGCGCCAGCGGGGTCCGTCGTGCCGCTGCCCTTGACTGTGACAGTGACTTCATGGAAGGTGCCCACCTTCAGCTCAAAGCGCGCCTCCTCGCTGCACAGGCGGTCTGCCGCCACGGCGATGACCCGCAGGGTCATGTCCCCGTCGATCGCAAGGCCATCCTCGCCCAGCTTGGCGCTCGAAAGCGTGGGGGCCGAGCCGTCGGTCGTGTAGTAGAACGAAGCGCCCTCGCTGGAGGCAAAGGTGACCGTTGTGCCGGCGGCCACGGTATCATCGTACAGCGCGCCCTCCAATATCACAAGCTCGGGCTTGTCGGCCTTCTGGGCCGCCACGGTGTAGATCAGCTCAAAGCTGCCGGTGGCGCTCGTGCCGCTGTGGTCCGCGATGGCGCGGATGGTCGTCTCCCGGCTCACGGCAATGGGTTCGGAGTACACCGGCGAGGACAGCGCGGGGGTCGAACCGTCGGTCGTGTAGTGGACGGGCACATCGTCGATGTGGCCGAGCTCGACCAGGATGGCAGTGCCGTCGGAGTTGGTGCTCATTTTCAGCTGCGGCACGCTCAGCCAGCCGTCCTCCCGCAGAGCGACCGCGGGATCGGCCTTGTAGCTGACATTGCGGCTGGAACAGCTGCGGCGATAGATGTAGTAGCCGTTATTGAGGTAATAGGTGTTGATGTAGCTGAGCTTCGAGACGTAGTAGATCTCCTCGTTGGTCTTGCCGGGGATGGGCGCGCCGTAGTTGGTCACCTTCATGCGCAGCGGCGTTTGCTCCGTGATCTCGATGGAAACGATGTTGCCGTTATAGTCGTAGCCGATGTCCGTGACCAGGACCACGTGGGAGGAGGTTTTGTTCAGACAGTCGCCCAGCTGGATCTGGTTGAGGTTCGTGCCGATGTACTGGCTGTAGTACACCAGCGAGCCGCAGGTGCAGCGGTACGGCAGATCCCACGCCCAGGACACGAAGCCCGAGCAGTCGCTGCCGTAATAGGGCGCCGTCTGGCCATAGGTGGAGTAACCGGAATAGAACTTGCTGCCGGAGTTGTTCACGGCGCTGACAAAGTCCGAAACGCTCAGATCCCAGCCAACATAGCCCGATTCCTTGTGGGCGCTGGTGTAGACCGCCTGGGAATAGGGAATGCCCTGATAGGTCTCCCCGGCCTTGAAATAGTTGGTCACAACGCCGTTTTTGCTTTTGACCGTGCGGTCCGGGCGATAGGTACGCGCGCCCCAGGCATAGCGGTCGGCGATGGGAGTCCACAAAACCTCCGCCTGCTGGCGGGAGCGCAAAACGATGTTATAGGCGTTCGTGTTGCCGCTGGAAAGCGCCTGCTGCTGCGCCGTGATGTACACATCCGACATGCTCGCGCCGTCCAGCGCCATCAGGGCGATGCCGTCGCTCTGCTCGCCCAGGGCGGAAAGCGCGGCATATTCCGCGGAATCAAAATACGCCGTTTCCGCTGCCATGGCCTCCGCCTCGGTCAACTGCGGCACTGCAAGCTTATCCTGATGCAGCGAATAGTCCGAAAGCGCACTCGAGCCGGAGAAAAGCTCGTCCAGCGCGATCTGATAGGTTCCGGCGCGGTTTACGACCAGATAGCCCGCATCGGTGTAGCAGCTTTCCACGTCTTCCAAAACCGCGCTGCCATTCACCCACACCGTGCGGTCAAACGCGCCGCCCGTGAGATAGATATTGCCGTACTCCGTGGGGATCAGGCCGGTCACGGCCGCCGGGGTCTGAAGCTGCGTGAGCGTCCCGCTCGTGCCGTCGTAGGCGTACACGCCGCCGTCCGCCAGATACAACAGCGCCCGGCCCAGGACATAAAGCTGGTCGATGTGCGCGCCGTCATACACGGTCTCGGTCGTGCCGTCGGCCAGGGACACGCGGCGCACCGCGCTTTCGGTCGTGTAGTAAAGCCAGCCGTCATACAGGTTCAGGTTCGCACCGTCCTGCGCCGTGAGCTGCCGCTCCGTGTCGCCCACCGCGCACCAGATGCCGTCCTGCGCGTAATAATAGGCATCGCCGTCGGTAAGCTGTGTGCCGCCGGACAGGATGTTCAAATCGCTGTTGCCGGGCGTCTGCCACACAAAGGCAGCCTCCCCGTCGAGCGCGATCTCCTCGGACTCATCCGCGGGCTCCATCGTCTCCTCGCCGGGCTCCTCCTGCACATCCGCCAGTTCTCCTTCGATCACCACAGGCACGGCGGCGGGCGCGGTCATCTCCGCGCTTTCCTGCTCGGCCAGCGCCGCGGCGATCAGCTCGTCCTCATTGGCAAGCTCATCGGCATACGCCGGCATCACCGTGCCAAGACACATCAGCACGGCAAGCACAAAAACAAGGGTCCTACGGATGCTTTTCATGATTTTCTCCATTCT
Source organism: uncultured Oscillospiraceae bacterium (assembly GCA_964426125.1). Taxonomy (GTDB): domain Bacteria; phylum Bacillota; class Clostridia; order Oscillospirales; family Oscillospiraceae; genus CAJOIG01. The sequence continues at coordinate 6,273 of CAYROZ010000020.1, read as the reverse complement.
CCGATGGGTATAGTTATCCCCAGTGGTTACAGTTAAGCGACAAAAGTTTACCACAATTCCGACAAGTTTTCAACACTTTTGTTTCCGATATGTAACCATTGTATTATATCGGATACAAAAGCCGCCCCGAAGCATTCGTTCGGAGCGGCCATTGGGTTTAGTTTTTCTTCTTCCGCACAGTCACATAGCCGAGTCCCAGCGCGGACACCGCCGCGAGGACCAGCCACAGGGCGGCCATGCTCTCGTCGCCCGTTTTGGGCACGCGCGTGCCGGAGGCGGCAGACGTATTCGAAGCAGGCAGTTTCGCGATCACAGTGTCGGCCTTATCGATCTCGGTTTTGCCCTCGGCATCCGAGAAATATTTCTTGCAGCCGGAGCAGAACCAGTGCTCGATGCAGCCCTCGGCCTTTTCGCTGGGCGCAACGGCGATGAAGTGCTCGAGCGTGTGATTGTTGGGATCAAGCTCGCCGTATTCCACACCGCAGCAGGCACATTTGGCCTTGGCCGAGCAGGTGGCCGTGCCGCCGAAGTGGCCATCTTCCAGCGTGATGGTAACGGAGACCTTGTTGCCATCCTTATCGAGCGCTGCCACAGACACTTCGCCCAGACCGGCGTCGAGCGTATAGATGTTGTTCGGGCCGGGCGTAAGCGTATTGCCGTCCACGACCACAGATTCCACAGCGTCATTGTCCGAGACCATAAAGCTCACGGCGCCGCAGTAATGCTTGCCGTTTTCCAAGCCGTGGAATACCGGCGCCACGAGGTCTTTCCACTTCGCCCGAAGGACAAGGTCGTCCGGCGCCGCCGTCCCGGCCAGATCGGCATAGGTCGTGCCCGTCGTCACGGGCTTGCTCGTGGTAGTGTTTTCATCGTAGACCCATCCGGCAAATTCATAGCCGTCCCTCGTGGGTTTTTCCACGCCCGTCAGCACCCGATCCGACCATTTCACGTTCGTCTTGGGCTCGACCTCACTGCCGCCATCGGTGTCGAAGAACACGATGAAGTCGTCCCGCTCCGTCCACTTGGCATAGAACGTCTTGTCCTCATGCTCGCCCGCGGCAATGGTCTCCACGGCCTCGCCGGTACAATCGGAGGCCGTATACCAGCCGCCAAAGGTATAACCGACTCTGCTGGGCGTGGGCAGGACGACTTTTCCCTCGATCGTGTATTTGGTCGGAGCGCTCTCGCCCAACTCGCCGGATTCCACATTCTGATAAGAAATGGAATACTCCACCGGCTCCCACACCGCCGTGAGGATGATATGGGTTGCTTCACTCGTCAGATCGCTGTATTTCGTTTCGTTCGTCACGGTCGTATCGCCATACTTCCACCCGTCCAGGCGATACCCCGTTCTGCTCGGAGGCGTTGCGGGCAGGAGGCTGGCCGTATCCCCTGTCACACCGGTTTTATCCGCAACCGACGTTGCATCCTTTCCGGTATCATAGATCACGGTAAAACTTTCGTTTTCCTGCCAGTGCGCCGTGTACACGCGGTTGCCGGTGCTTCCGGCCGGAATGGTAACATTCTTGTTCGTCGAACCGCTCAGTCCCGTTCCGCTCCAGCCAAGAAATGTGTAGGTATAGCCCTCCACAGATGCTCTGGCAGGCGTAGGCAGCGTGATCGTATCGCTGTGGATGGTGTATTCATCGTGTGTCGGCACACCCAGCTCCGCATCCGTTACGTTTTTATAGTCGATGGTGTATGTGATAAGCAGCCATTTCGCCTTGAGCGTGGTATCGGAATTGATCTTCTCATTTTCGGAGAAGGTATACTTCGTCTCGCTATCGCCAATATACCAGCCATCAAAGGCATACCCCATTTTGACCGGGTCGACGGGCTTGGTGGCCGGTGCATTGGCAAGGCGCTGGGAGGCGGGGGCATCGCTGCTGCCATCGGTGTCATAGCTCACAGTGAAAATCCCAGTCACCGTGCTGTTGAAGGTGCCGCCCTTAACAACGCCGCCAGTCTGGTTTACAAGCTGTTTATCAAAAGTTCCGCCGGAGATGGTGCCGTTGTTGGTCAGGGTGGTGGTATTCATGGTAAAGCTGCCGCCGGAGATGGTGCCGTTGTTCGTGACATCGCGGCTGAAGGTGCCATCGGAGATGGTGCCTTTGCTGCCATTCGTAACAGCGCCGCTGAACGTGCCGCCGGAGATGGTACGGTCATTGGTGACCGTTGAAGTGAACTGACCGCCGGAGATGGTGCCGTCATTCGTGACCGCGTCGCTGAAGGTACCGGCGGAGATGGTGCCGCTGTTCGTGACGAGGCCGGTAAACTCGGTCATAACGCCGCTGCCGCTGATCGTGTTGAACCCGCTGATGGTCACGGCTGCATTCACCCTGCCGCCGTTGGCTACCATGGTGCTGGGGTTGCCGACATCGCCGCCATAGAGGCGGACAGGCGAGCTGACCGTGCCGCCGTTCATGGTAAAGGTGGCGGCTTTTCCCGCAATATTCACACCGTACGTAAAGCCTGTATCAATGGTGCCGCTTTGCAGGATAAATTTACCTGTCGCATTCACATTCACGGCCGTCCGCGTAGAATAGTTCGGATTTGCCGCGAATGCGATTTTTCCGGTTTGACCGTCACTGCTGTCCATGAGTGTAAAAGTACCGGCCGGACTGAACACATCCGCCGCGGAGGACGTGAGCGTATAGCCCGCAAGATCGAGCGTGACATCTTGGCCCGCTTGGATCTGTATAGACCCACTGAGATCCAGATCATCACCCAGCTTATAGCTGCCGGCCGAGAGTGTGTATTTTCCATTTGTCTGTATATACATCTCTATCGTCTCCGCCGTCAGCGTGACCACACCGGTGTCGCCATCGAGAGCCGTCGCTTCTTCCGCCAGCGAAAGCGCCATGGGCTCCGCCTCGGGTTCCGGTGTGACTTCGGGCTCCGCCGTGACTTCGGGCTCCGACGTGACCTCGGGCTCGGGCGTGACCACGGGCTCCGGGGTAATTTCCGGTTCCGCCGTAGCTTCGGGCGCAGTCGTCGGCTCGCTCGCAAGCACCGGTGCGGGCTCGATCTCGGCGAGTTCCTCGGCATACACCGGCAGCGCCGTGCCGCTCAGCATCAGCGCAACTAGGATATAAACAACTGCTTTCCGAAGGTTCTTCATGGCAGGCTCCTTTGCAAAAGAAACAAAAGTTACAATTTAGTATCAGAAGTTTACCATAACCACCAAGCAAAAGCAAGGGCAATCGTTTCCATTTTGTAATTTTTCGTTTTTTATTGACATAAAAAGCGTCCTGCCGAAGCAGGACGCTGTGAAAAAATCGGGGTTCTGTATTTACACCAGACGCACGCGGTACACATCCGGCATGGCCTGAATTTTCGCCACGACCTCCGCGCCGAGCGTATCGCTCAGATCGAGCATGGTATAGGCCACATCGCCGCGGGCTTTGTTGATCATGTGCTCCACGTTCAGCTTTGCCTCGCTGACGAGATCGAGGAAGGCGTTGAGCATACCGGGCACGTTGCGGTGGATGACACACAGGCGGCACACGCCCTTGCGCTCCAGCACGGCGTTGGGCAGGTTCACGGCATTTTTCGTGTTGCCGTTGAGCAGATAATCGGCCAGCTCCTGCGCAGCCATCACGGCGCATTTTTCCTCGCTTTCCGGCGTGGACGCGCCCAGATGCGGCGTGGCGATGACGCCCTTGACCCCGGCGATCTTGTTGTTGGGGAAGTCCGTCACATAGCAGGCCACCTTGCCCACGCTCAGCGCCGCGAGCATCGCGTCGTCGTCCACCAGCTCGCCGCGGGCGAGGTTGATGATGCGCACGCCGGGCTTCATCTTGGCAAACTCCGCCGCACCGAGCATATGGCGGGTGGACTCGTTATAATGCACCTGCACCAGAACATAGTCGCTGAGACGGAAGATGGTGTCAAGATCGGGCGCGTGATTGACCTTGCGGCTCAGCCGCCACGCAGCGTCCACAGACAGATAGGGGTCATAGCCCCAAACGGTCATGCCCATATCCTCGGCGGCATTGGCGATCTTCGAGCCGATCGCGCCAAGACCGATGATGCCGAGCGTTTTGCCCATGATCTCCGGGCCGACGTAAGCCGCCTTGCCCTTTTCCACCTCAGCCGCCACGTCCTTATGGCCGGCGATAGCGTTGACCCAGGTGATGCCGCCCATGATGTTGCGCGAGGAGATGAGCATGGCGCAGATGGCCAGCTCCTTCACGGCCTCGGCGTTGGCGCCGGCAGTGTTGAAAACGGCGATGCCCGCCTCGGTGCAGCGGTCGATGGGGACGTTATCCGTGCCGACGCCCGCACGCGCAATGGCCAGCAGCCGGTCGCCGAACTCGGCGTCGTGCAGCTTTGCCGAGCGGATGAGCAGACCATCCGGGTTTTCGGACTCCACATTGAGAATCAGGCCGTTTGCGGCCAGCTCGTCCAGCCCCTGCTGGGCGATGTTGTTCATGGTTTTAATTTCAAACATGGTGCTTCACCTCAAAATCCTTCATATACTCCACCAGCGCCTGCACGCCCTCCATCGGCTGGGCGTTATAAAGCGAGGCGCGGATGCCGCCGGCCACGCGGTGGCCCTTGAGATTCATCAGACCCTTCGCCTGCGCTTCCTTGGCAAACAGGGCGTCAAGCTCCGCGCTCGGCGTGCGGAAGGTGATGTTCATATCGCTGCGCGAATCGGGACGGGCACAGCCGGTATAGAAAGCGGAATTGTCGATGATGTCGTACACCCGCATGGCCTTTTCGTGCTTGATGGCCTCCATTCCGGCCACACCGCCCTGCTTTTCCAGCCACTCGAGCACCAGACCCAGCATATAGATGCACCAGCACGGCGGCGTGTTGTACATGCTGTCCTTTTCGATCATGGTCTTGTAGCTCATCATCAGCGGCGTGTAGGGCAGCTCGTTTCCGGCGAGGGCTTTGTCGATGATCACGACCGTCACGCCCGCGGGGGCCATGTTCTTCTGGGCCCCGGCATACACGATGCCGTAGCGCGACACATCCACCGGCCGCGACAGGATCTCCGAGCTCATGTCGCACACCAGCGGCGCGGCCGTTTCGGGAACGTAGTTCCACGCCGTGCCGTAGATGGTGTTGTTGGCGCAGTAATAGAAATACTTTGCGCCCGGCGTGAGCGAAAGCTCGGACTGCTGCGGGATGTAGGTGAATTTATCCGCCTCGGACGAGGCCGCGATGTTCACCGTGCCGTATTTCTTCGCCTCTTTCATGGCGATGTTGGCAAAGTTGCCGGTCACGGCATAGTCCGCCGTGCCGTCCGGGCCCATGAGATTGAGCGGGATCATGGAAAACTGAAGGCTCGCGCCGCCCTGCAAAAACAGGATCTCATGTGTGTCCGGCACATTCAGTGCCGCCTTGAGCCGGGCCTTGGTGCTGTCGAAAATATCCTGGAAAAAGGCGCTGCGGTGGCTCATCTCCATCACGGACATACCGCTGCCGCCATAGTTGTCGATCTCGGCCGCCGCCTTGTGCAGCACCTCAACAGGCAGAACAGACGGACCTGCGGAAAAATTGAACACTTCTTCTCTTTTCATCGCGTTCCCCTCCGGTTTCCACAAATTATAAATCTATACTTTGATTATATTCTGACGTTTCGGCAAAATCAAACGACAAATCCCAATAATTTTTCGCCATCCACGCCCGTTATTTGTACATTTTTCACAGTGCCGCGCACTTGCTCGCCCTCCACGGCCACCAGACAGTAGTTATCCGCGTGGCCCTCGTGGGTATTTTCAAACAAAACCGGCAGCGTTTGCCCCACGCATCCGGCGAGATACGCCCCCTGCAGCCGCTCCACCAGCGCCATTGCCTGCCGCACGCGCTCCTCCTTCACGGCATGGGTGCACTGGTCCGGCATATCGGCCGCCTTGGTGCCGGGACGCGGCGAATACGGGAAGCAGTGAACATAGGAAAAGCCGCACGTTTCCAAAAACGCGAGCGTTTGGGCAAAATCCGCCTCCGACTCGCCGGGAAAGCCCGTGATAAGATCGGCCGTGAGCGAGCAGCCGGGGAAATACTTGCGCAGAAGCTCGCAGGCCTCCCGAAAGCGCGCCGTGTCGTACTTGCGGCGCATACGGCGCAGCGTGTCGTCGCAGCCCGATTGCAGCGAAAGATGAAAATGGCGGCACACACTGCCCACCGCCGCGAGCGTTCGGCAAAACTCCTCCGTGATCACCGTCGGCTCGAGCGACCCCAGATGCACGCGCACACCGGGCGCGGCTGCGGCGATGGCCGCCGTGACATCCGCCAGCGTGGGATGGCCGGGCAGATCCT
>CAYROZ010000019.1:0-20493 GCA_964426125.1 uncultured Oscillospiraceae bacterium | reverse complement strand
CTACCACATGGGCACCACCGCCGAGAACATCTGCGACATCTGGGGCATCACCCGCGATGAGCTGGACGCTTTCGCTCTTTCCAGCCAGCAGAAGACCGCTGCGGCCCAGGCTGCCGGCAAGTTCGACGACGAGATCGTCCCCGTGATGATCAAGAAGAAAAAAGAGATGGTCGAGTTCAAGGTCGACGAGTTCCCCAAGAACGACACCACCGCCGAGTCCCTTGCCAAGCTGCGCGGCGCTTTCCCCGTGAGCAAGGACAACACCCCCGACGCGATCGTTGACACCTTCGAGGCCACCGGCCGCCACGAGGCCGAGGGCTACGGCACCCAGCGCGTCACCGCCGGCAACGCCTCCGGCATCAACGACGGCGCGGCCGCCATCATCCTCGCCAGCGCCGAGGCCGTTGAGAAGTACGGCCTCAAGCCCATGGCCAAGCTCGTCTCCTACGGCCAGGGCGGCGTCGATCCCAAGATCATGGGCGTGGGCCCCGTGCCCGCTTCCCGTCAGGCCATGTCCAAGGCCGGTCTGACCATCGACGACATCGACCTCGTCGAGGCCAACGAAGCCTTCGCGGCCCAGTCCATCGCCGTGGCGCGTGAGCTCGGCTTCGACATGGACAAGGTCAACGTCAACGGCGGCGCCATCTCCCTGGGCCACCCCGTGGGCGCTTCCGGCGCGCGTATCATCGTCACCCTCATCCACGAGATGCTCAAGCGTCCCGAGGCGAAGAAGGGTCTTGCCACGCTGTGCATCGGCGGCGGCATGGGCGTTGCCACTATCTGGGAAAAGGTGTAATTTCAATTCAAAAGGGCGCGGCAAAACGCGCCCTTTTCCCGGCTTGCGCCGGTTAAACAAATCACACTCCCGTCAAATTTTTCATCATCTCGGCATCAACACCCCAAAAACACCATAATACAGGAGGAAATGCACCTTGGCTGAAATCATCACAGTGCAGCAGGCGGTCGATATGATCCCCGACGGCGCGACCCTCATGATCGGCGACTTCGTCGGCTGCGGCAACCCACATCATCTCATGCGCGCGCTTGCCAACAGCGGCAAGGGCAACTTCCGCACCATCCACAACGACTCGTCCATGGTCATGAGCCCGCGCGGCACCGCGGACGGCAGCGAGCAGTACGGCCTTGCGGAGCTGATCCACAACGGCCAGATCGTCCACTACACCGGCTCGCACCTTGGCACGAACACCGAGGCCACCGCCCTTTGGCGCGATGGCAAGCTGGGCGTGGACCTGGTCCCGCAGGGCAGTCTGGCCGAAATGATCCGCGCCGGCGGCTCGGGTCTGGGCGGCGTTTTGACACCGACCGGCGTGGGCACCGAGGTGGAGGAAAGTCCCTTCGTGGACCGCAAGGTCATCATCGAAAACAAGGAATATCTGCTCATGAAGCCCCTGCGCGCGGACTTCGCGCTCATCGAGGGCTACAAGGTTGACAAAGCGGGCAACATCTGGTATAAGGGAACTCAGCGCAACTTTGCCCCGCTGATGGCATTTGCGGCCGACATCGTAATGGTCGAGGCCGAAAATCTGGTCGAAGTGGGCGAGATCGAGCCGGAGAACGTTCACACCCCCGGCGTGCTCGTCAACTACATCATCGTCAGGGAGGGCAACTAATATGGAAAAAGAACGGATAAAACCCTTTATCGCCCGTCGTGCCGCGATGGAATTTAAGGACGGCTGGGTCGTCAATCTCGGCGTGGGTCTGCCCACGCTGTGCACCAGCTTCCTGCCCGAGGGCGTTCATGTCACGGTCCATGCCGAGGTCGGCATCGTTGGTCAGGGTGCCACCCCCAGCGAGGAAGAGCGCGACTGGCTGCACGTGGTGGACGCCGGCGGCTGGCCCGCCAGCTGTGTCAAGGGCGGCGCGTTCGTCGATTCCGCCACCAACTTCTGCCTCATCCGCGGCGGCCATGTGGACGCGGTGGTGCTGGGCGGTCTGGAAGTGGATGAGCACGGCAGTCTGTCCAACTGGAAGATCCCCGGCAAGATGATGCCCGGCATGGGCGGCTCAATGGATCTGCTCGTGGGCGCGAAGAACGTGATCGTGGCCATGGAGCATACCTCCAAGGGCAACGTGAAGATCCTCAAGCAGTGCAAGCTGCCCTACACGGCGGTTCACTGCGTCAACAAGATCATCACGGAGATGTGCGTGATCGACGTGACAGACGACGGTCTGGTCCTGCGCGAGTTCAACTCCGAGCTCGGCACAGCAGAGCAGGCCATCGAGGCCATTCAGGCCGTCACCGAGCCCAAGCTCATCATCCCGCCCGATCTCAAGGCCATGCCCTGATCCCCCCTTTTTTCGTCATCCGCGACGCCCGTTCTTTTTAAAAGAATGGGCGTCTTTTTATCTTCTCACACGGAAAGGAGTTTCACCATGAAGCGGGAAAAGCTGAAAACACAGGACATTCTCGTGCTGGCGCTGGCCGTGATAACGGTCGCCGTCTGCCTGATCGTTCTGATACCGAATTTCTCCCAGCGAAACGATATGGCTGCCATCAGCACGCCGGAGCCGACCCCGGCCCCCACGCCGGAGATCACCCCGGAGCCCACGCCGGAGCCCACGCCGGAGCCGACCCCCGAGCCGAACGCCAACGAGGAGCACAGTCTGGCGCTGATGGAGGCCATGAGCATCGAGGACAAGGTGTGGCAGCTGTTTCTGGCCACGCCGGAAGCGATCACGGGCGTGGACGTTGTCACCATCAGCGGCGACGGAATGCAGACGGCGCTGGACAGCTATCCCGTCGGCGGCCTGCTTTACAGCAGCCGGAACGTGGAATCCGAGGAGCAGCTGAGCGATATGCTCGCCGGGGCGCAGTCCCGCTCCGCCACGACTCTGTTTGTCGTCTATAACAGCAACGCCGGCAGCGCCCCCATCGCGCTGGACGGCAGTTTGAACGCCTTTGGCTTCAATCTCGGTCTCAACCACAGCGAAAACGGTCTGCTCTGCGCCGAGTCCTACAGCGACGGCATGGCGCTGGACGGCATTGCCGCCGTGATCGCCCCGTCGTACGACGTTTCGGTCGCGGACGACGGCGAGGAGAACGCGGCGCTGCCCTTCTTCCTGTCCGCCGAATCCATCAGCGCTCTGCGCGCCGGTTGGGACGGTCTGGTGCTCACACCGCTGCTGTCCGACGGCGTGGAGGGCTATTCCGACGGCGAGCTGGCCGTGCAGGCGCTGGCCGCCGGCTGCGACATGATCTGCGCCCCGGGCGACACGCTTGCCGCCGGACAGGCCGTGATCGACGCCATCAACGCGGGCACGCTGCCGCTCGAGCGCGTGAACGAGGCCGTGCGCCGCATCCTCTTTGCAAAGCTCGAATCCGGCATCCTCTCCGCCCCCGCTGAGCCCGAGGCCGAGACCGCCGGCGAGCCCGCCGCCGAGGCGGAATCCCTCGCCGAGACCCCCACCGAGGCCGAAACCACCATCGAGACCGAGACGCCCGCCGAGACGGAAACGGCCACGGAGACCGAGGCGCCGACCGACGACGCGCAGGACGTGCGCGGATAAGGCCCTGGGCCGCGCTGGGCCGCAGGAGCTGCGGCCAGTGATATCCGAGCTTCGCTCGGGTGAAATATTGCTCCACAATATGAAATCCGGCTTTGCCGGATGAAATCGCGCCGATGGCGCGGTTGTGGTGTCCCAATGGGACATTTGAAAAAAAGGGACAGACGCGAATGCGTCCGTCCCTTTTTCGTGGAAATTTTTTATTTTGTTTTCCGGGTTTTTCTGGCCGTGCGCAGGATGTTTTCCTCGTAGTAGGTCTCCATGGTGGCAAACAGCTGCCCGACCACTTCCTCCGCGAGTTTGTCCAGATCCAGCCCGTGCACAAAGTCAAGCGTCTGCCGGATCTCCGCCTCATCCAGGCAGAACACGCGCAGCGCGGCGGTCAAAAAGCGGTCGATCTTCCGGTGCAGGGGGAAGCGCACATCGCTGGCCCTTGCCATATAGCCGCGCATCAATGCCGCCGTGCCCACTTCCATTTCGTAGAAATCAACTTCCTCATATTCCGGGAAGCGGTCGCCAAAAATATCCTTCAGCTCCATGGCCGTGTGCAGCTGGATGAATTCCAGTATTTCCGGCATGGTGTAGGCCTCGATGTATATCTCCCGCAGCTTTTCGTTCCGGTCGGTCATCGCAAGCTGGATGGCGGTTTCCGCCGCATAGGTGTAAACCGGCGGCAGCTTTTCGTGGGCCGCCTGGCGCGCCGCGCCGAACTGGCCAGCGAACATCATCCGGGCCAGCTCGGTCAAAAGACCTTCCTTGCTGCCGAAAAAGTTCTGCACACTGCTCACCGACACGTCCGCTTCCCTTGCGATCTCCTTGATGGTGGTATCCCGATAGCCGTGCTCCAGCAGCAGCTTGGCACTGACCGCAAGTATGTGGTTTTTGGTTGGCAGACTGGTTCTTCTCGTTGCCAACAGCATCTCCTCCCGTCTTCCAGTTGATATTAGTAATAATAATACACAATGCGCCGCCATTTTTCAATAGCTACGGCAAAAAAGATTCCCAAAGCACCCAAAAAGTTCATTTTTCCCTTGCCGTGTTAATGGAGACAATGCGCATGACGCGAAGCGCACCGCCATCGCGTAATTGAATGACACGATGAAATTCCTGCTGACGCAAGGATGAAATCAAATCCGTCCTCTCCCGACGAAGTCGGATTTCATCACGAAGTGATCTCATCCCGCACAAGCAGGATTTATCCCGTCCGAAAGGACGGATCTAGTTGAAAAGGAACCGCTTTTGTCCGCAGGCAAAAGCGGTTCCTTTTCTGGTGCCGGCGACGGGGGTCGAACCCGTACATCCGAAGGGGATACGGGATTTTAAGTCCCGGGTGTCTGCCAATTCCACCACGCCGGCCAGGCTATCTCATCTTACCCCAGCGGCCGGAAGATGTCAAATATAGTTTGCAAAGCCGTCTCACAAGGCGTATAATGTGAAGTTAAGAGAATAATTAAAATAAGGATAAAAGTGAATATGAAAGAAAAGGTATGGAATTTTCCCTGCGCGACAGCCATACCCGACGAGCTGGTAAAAGCGGGCTACACACCGCTGCTGGCGGCTGTGCTTGCCTCCCGGGGCATCACCACGGCGGCCGCAGCGGCGGCATTTCTGGATGGCGGCCCGCAGGTTTCGGACGACCCGCTGCTGCTGACGGACATCATGCCCGCCATCGGCCGCATTGCCCGCGCCTGCCAGCTTGGCGAGAAGGCTGCCGTATACGGCGACTACGATGTGGATGGCATCACCTCCGGGTGTTTGCTGACGGACTATCTGCGCTCGATCGGACTGGACACGACCCTGTATATCCCCGACCGGCTGGAGGAGGGCTACGGCCTGAACACCGCTGCCATCGAGCGGCTGAAAAACGAGGGCGTTTCGCTCATCATCACGGTCGACTGCGGCGTGACGGCCATTGAGGAAACGGACTTCGCCGCCTCCTTGGGCGTGGATATGATCATCACCGACCACCACGAGTGTCAGGATGAGCTGCCGAACGCCGTGGCCGTGGTGGACCCGAAGCGGCACGACTGCGCCTATCCCAGCCGCGATCTCGCGGGCGTGGGCGTGGCCTATAAGCTCGTTTGCGCCATGGACGGCAGCGACGAGCGTATGCTCGCGCGCTACAGCGATCTGGTGGCCGTGGGCACCGTGGCGGATGTGATGCCGCTGACGGGCGAGAACCGCCGCATCATCAAGGCCGGTCTTGAAAAACTGCGCCGCGATCCGCGGCCGGGTCTGGCCGCGCTGATGGACGAGGCCGGTGTGGACCGCAAGCGTCTGACCGCCATGACCATCGGCTTCACGCTGGCGCCGCGCATCAACGCCGCGGGGCGTCTTGGCCGAGTGCAGTGCGCAGCCGATCTGATGATGGAGCAAAATCCCTCCAAGGCGCAGCGGCTGGCCTCGGAGCTGTGCGAGATGAACCGCGAGCGCCAGCGGCTGGAGCAGGACATCTGGGAGCACGCCATGGACACCCTGTCCGGCACCCAGCCCACCACGCCCATCATCCTCGCCGGCGAGGGCTGGCATCAGGGCGTGATCGGCATCGCCGCATCCCGTCTGGCGGAGGCCTTCTGCGTGCCCGCTGTGATGATCTCGCTGACGGACGACCACGGCAAGGGCTCGTGCCGCAGCTACGGCGGGTTCAATCTGTTCGACGCGCTCAGCTCCTGCGGGGAGCTGCTCGATGCGTTCGGCGGGCACATTCTGGCCGCCGGACTGAACATCCGCCGCGACAATCTGGACGCCTTCCGCGCCGCGTTCACCGAATATTATGTAAACCATCCGCCCGAGGCCATCGAGGGCCTTTCGCTCGATCTGGTCGTCTCCTCCGGCTCGCTTCTGACCATGGACTGCGTGCAGTCGCTGGAGCAGCTTGAGCCGTGCGGCAACGCCAATCCCCGCCCGAATCTGTGCATGACGGACTGCGTTTTGTCCGCTGTGACGCCCATCGGCGGCGGCAAGCATGTGCGGCTGCGGGTGGAGAAATTCGGCCAGAGCTACGAGTGCGTGTGGTTTTCCCACCGCGCGGAGGATCTGGGCCTTGCGGCGGGCGACCGCGTGGATCTCGCCTTTTATCCGCAGATCAACGAATTCCGCTCGCGCCGCAGCGTGCAGCTGCTGGTGCTGGACATCCGCCGCGCCGACTGCACCGAGAGCGTTTTGAACGTGCTGGACGGCCGCTCGAGCGCCGCGCTGCGCATCAGCCGCTCGGAGCTGGGCCGGGCCTGGCGCGCCCTGGAGCAGGAGGGCCCCGCCCTGCACTTCACACTGCCCGCACTGCCGGCACAAAGCGCGCATCTGACGGCGGAAAAAACCGCGCTGGCGCTGCTCATCTTCTCACAGCTTGGCCTGCTGACTCTGGATCGGCAGGATAAAACCATGGATATTATGTTAACTTCCGGTGCGCCGAAGGCCGTGCTCGATCATTCCGAGGCCTGGCGGCAGCACGGATGGCAGGGACCGAAAGCATGACAGAAACGACCGGACAATTTGAAGACCTTTATCTGGCGCTGAAGGAAAAGATACAGTCCTCCACGCCCAATGTGGACATGGAGCGCATCCGCCAGGCATTCGACTACGCCGTGGCCGCGCACGACGGCCAAAAGCGCAAGGACGGCTCGCCCTATGTGACGCACGTGATCGCCGCGACGGACATCGCCTGCGAGATGGGTCTGGACGAGGAGGCGCTGATGGCCTGTCTTCTGCACGACACCATCGAGGACACCGCCACCACTTACGACGATCTCAAGCGTCTGTTCGGCAAAACCGTGGCCGATCTGGTGCAGGGCGTCACAAAGCTGACGCGCGTGCAGTTTCAAAGCCAGGAGGACGCGCAGGTGGAAAATCTGCGCAAGATGCTGCTGGCCATGAGCAAGGACATCCGCGTCATCCTCATCAAGATCGCCGACCGTCTGCACAATATGCGCACGATGGACTACCAAACGCCGGAAAAGCAGCTTTCCAAATCGCGCGAAACGATGGAGATCTACGGCCCCATCGCCCACCGACTCGGCATCGAGCGCATGAAGGACGAGCTGGAGGACCTCTCCCTTTTGTATCTTGACCCCGTGGGCTATCAGGAGATCACGAACATCCTGTCCAAGCGCCAGGACATCATGATCGAATTCCAGAAGGATATGCAAAAGCAGATCACGCAGCGTCTGGCGGACGAGGGCATCCCCGTGCAGGTATACAGCCGCTTAAAGCACATCTACTCCATCTACCGCAAGATGTACACCCAGCATCTCGGCATCGAGGAGATCTTCGACCTGTGCGCCTTCCGCGTGATCGTGGGGTCGCTGGCCGACTGCTACAACGTTCTCGGCATCATCCACGAGATGTATCGCCCCGTGCCGGGCCGCTTCAAGGACTATATCTCCACGCCCAAGCCCAACGGCTACCAGAGCCTTCACACCACCGTGATCGGCACGGACGGCATCCCCTTCGAAGTGCAGATACGCACCTGGGAGATGCACATGACGGCCGAATACGGCGTGGCCGCGCACTGGAAGTATAAAAGCGGCAGCGCCGGCGTGGTCAATGGCGACATCGAGAAATTCGCGTGGATCCGGCGGCTGCTGGAAAACCAGGACGACGACGACGCCTCCGACCTTTACCACAACCTCAAGGTCGATATGTTCGACGACGCGGTGTTCGTTTTCACGCCCAACGGCGATGTGAAAAGTCTGCCCGCCGGGGCCACGCCCATCGACTTTGCCTACTGCATCCACTCCGCCGTTGGCAACCGCATGACGGGCGCGAAGGTCAACGGCCGCATCGTGCCGCTCAGCTACATCCTGCAAAACGGCGATATTGTCAACATCATCACGTCCAATTCCTCCTCCGGCCCCAGCCGCGACTGGCTGAAGATCGCCAAAAGCGGCGAAGCCCGCACCAAGATCAAGCAGTGGTTCAAAAAGGAAAAACGCGAGGAGAACATCGTGCAGGGCAAGGCCGCATTCGATGCCGAGTGGCGGCGCGCCGGCTTCACCATGGCCGATCTGACGGACGAGGAAACGCTGCCCATCGTGCTGAAAAAGATGGCCGTGACCACGCTGGACGATATGTTCGCCGCCATTGGCTACGGCGGCATGACCGCCAACCACGCCGTCACGCGCATCCGGGACGAGATCGTCCGCCAGCGCAGCGCCAAGCCCAAAACCGAGCTTGAAAAAATGCAGGAGCGCGCCGACCGCCGCGCCCAGAGCGAGGAGCACGCCGTGCAGGGCGTTTTGGTCGAAGGGCTGGACAACTGCCTGATCAAATTCTCCCGCTGCTGCACCCCCGTGCCCGGCGACCGCATCGTGGGCTACATCACGCGCGGGCAGGGCGTTTCCATCCACCGCGCCGACTGCATCAACCACCAGCGCGATCTCGATCAGGGCCGCTGGATATCCGTAAGCTGGGCCGAGCACACCACGGACAGCTATAGCGCCGAGCTTCGCATCGTGTCCACCGAGCGCAGCAGCTTCATTCTGGACGCCGCCACCGTGCTCAACACGCTCAACGCCAAGGTGCGCAGTCTCTCCGCGCGCGACACGGGCCGCGGTCTCGCCACCGCCTCGGTGATGGTGGAGGTCAAGGATCTGGCGGAGCTGCAAAACATCATCAACCGCCTCGGCGCCATCAGCGGCGTCAAGCGGGTTTACCGAACCGGAGAAGGAGCCGAAGGAACATGAAAGCCGTATTGACAAGAGTAAAAAATGCCCGCGTGGAGATCGACGGCCAGATCCATGGCCAGATCGGCACGGGCTTTCTGGTGCTGCTGGGCGTACACACCGGCGACACCGAGGCCGAGGCCGACAAGATCGCCGATAAGATCTGCGGTCTGCGCATCTTTGAAGATGAGGCCGGCAAGATGAACGTAAACCCCGCCGACGCCGGCGCGGAGATACTCATCATCAGCCAGTTCACACTGTTTGCCGACTGCAAAAGCCGCCGCCCCGGCTTCACCCGCGCCGCCCGGCCGGACACCGCCATCCCCCTGTATGAGCGCGTGATCGCGCAGTGCCGCGCGCGCGGCTTCCATGTGGAAACCGGCGAATTCGGCGCGGATATGCAGGTGTTCTCGCAAAACGACGGCCCCGTCACCATACTTCTTGACACGGAGGAACTGTAAATGACCGTATATTCCATGCCCTTGGGAATGCTCGAGGCCAACTGCTACATCGCCGCGGACGAAACTTCGAAGCTTTGCGTTGTGATCGACCCGGGCGATGAATCCAACGCCGTGATGGACTACCTGGAGCGAAATGGCCTGAAATGCCAGTACGTTCTTCTCACCCACGGCCACTTTGACCACACCATGGCCGCCAACGCCGTGGCCACCGAGACCGGCGCAACGGTCTGTATGTCCAGGCTCGATGCCGATGCCAAGCCCGTCACGGCGCAGTACCGCTTCATCCCGCCGGAGAACACCCGCTGGCTTGAAGACGGCGATGAGCTGACCGTGGGCGCGCTGACGATCAAAGTTATGTCAACCCCCGGCCACAGCCCCGGCAGCCTCACTTTCGTTTGCGAGGACTGCGTTTTCACCGGCGACACGCTTTTCCGCGATTCCTGCGGCCGCACCGATCTGCCCGGCGGCGACATGAAGGCGCTGCTTGCCAGTCTCAAGCGCATCTGCGACCTGCCCGGCGACATGGAGGTCTACCCCGGCCACATGGACGCCACCAGCCTTGACCGCGAGCGCCGCTTCAACTACTACGTCAAATACGCCTACGAAATGCTGGGCTGAGCCACAATTTAAAGATACGAAACCCTCCGCGAGACGATTGTCCCACGGAGGGTTTTATATTATGTAAACTTCATTTCCCGCCGAGGCGGCCGCGCTGCACGCGGATGGCCTTGGCCGGGCACATCTCCTGGCAGCAATAGCAGCGGATGCACTTGGAATAGTCATACCGCGCCTTCTGGCCATGGCCGGAGTGAACGGCCTTTTCGGGCACGGGACACGCCTTCTCACACAGGCCGCAGGCGATGCACTTCGACTTATCCACCACCGGACGCGACTGGAGCCGCGGCAAAAGCGGGAACAGCTTTGCCAAAAGGCTTCGCTTCATCGGGCCGCGAAACACATCAAAATCCGCCCGGCCATAGCTTTTCTGCGCCTGGGCCACCGTGATTTCGCCCTGCGGCGTGACAACGCGGATATGCTCCGGGCGCATTTCGCCCAGACCCGCGCGGTAGCCCGCCTCGCACGTTGGCACCTGCGCGCTTTCCAGATATACCAGCGCGGCAAACACGCTGTCCAGCGCCACGGGGTCGGCGGACAGCAGCAGCACATTCATGGGCGTTGGCGTGCCGGAGGTGGGGCCGTTGCCCTCCCTGGCCGTGATGCCATCGAGGATGTGCAGCCGCGGCGCGACACACTTTTGCAGATCGGCCAGCATATCGGCAAACACCCAGGAATTCGGATAGCGCACATGGCCCGCGCTTTTGTTCACGCCCCAGATGCAGCCGTAAAGATTCTTCACCGCGCCGGTGATGCGCTCGAGCGCGTGGGTTTTCATCTTGGCGATGTTGATGACCGCGTCGGCCTGCTGCACACCGCGGCACAGCACAAAGCTGCGGCGCTTTTTGCCGTCATAGCGAACCGGCGAGCCGCTGTCAAAATCCGCGCGGCGCAGACCATAGCGCCCGGCCATTTCCGCCAGACCGCTGCCCTCGGCCGCAGATCTGGGCGTGGCATTGGGGTTGCCGGGACTGTCGCCATAGCTTATATCGGCGCAGCCCTGCTCACGCAAAAGACGCGCCACAGCGCCGAACACGGCCGGATGGGTGGTAACGGCCATCTGCGGCGGCTGCTTGCCCAGCAGATTCGGCTTGAGAAGCACCTTCTCCTCCGGCTTCACAAACGCCGCCGGACCGCCCAGCGCGTCCACGCCCCATTTCACGGCCTCGTATACTTTTTCCTCGTCATAACCCTCGCAGGCGACCAGCGCCACCGTGGCAGACATCGCATCGCCCCCTGTCACTGCACGCCATCGAGCCAGCGGCAGGCCGCCGTGGCCGCCGCTGCGCCGTCGGACACCGCCGTGGCGATCTGGCGCACGCGCTTCGCGCGGCAGTCGCCCGCGGCAAAAATGCCCTCCGCCGCCGTGCAGCCGTCCTCATCGGCGCGGATGTAGCCGCTTGCATCCAGACCCGCCAGCGCAAACGCGGCGTTTTCCGGCTCGAGACCGATAGCCTCAAACACGCCGTCACAGGGCAGATCGAATGGCTCGCCGCTCTCCGTCCACGCAAGGCGCAGGCCGCGCAGCGTGCCGTCCTCGTTTTTCAAAAAGGCCGTGGGACGCACAAAATTCATCACGCCCACATTCTCCTGCGCTTCCAGCGCCTCGAGCAGCGTCTGCTCCGCCGTGAGCTCACGCCGGCGGCACACCACCACATATTCACAGCTTTGCGCCAGCAGCAGTGCCTCCTGCACGGCGGAGTTGCCGCCGCCCACGACCGCCACGGTGCGTCCGGCATAAAACGCGCCATCGCACACGGCGCAAAAGCTCACGCCATTGCCGGTCAGCTCTTCCTCGCCGTCAAGACCGAGGCTGCGGTGCTTCACGCCCGCCGCCACGATCACGGCCCGGGCGGAAAAATCGCCGTCGTCCGTGTGCACGGTCTTGACCGCCCCCGGCTCGATGCCCGTCACCTCGCCAAGTTCCAGCTCCGCGCCGAGCGCCGTTGCCTGCTCCAGCATCCGGTCCGCCAGCTCCAGCCCGGATATCGAGGCAAAGCCGGGGTAGTTTTCCACCTTGGGGCTTGTGGCCATCTGGCCGCCAAAGGCGGCGCGCTCGATGATAAGCACGCTGCGTCCGGCCCGGCGGGCATAGATCGCCGCCGTCATACCGGCGGGGCCGCCGCCGATCACGATGATGTCATAGATCATGCGCTCACCCCTCATTCATCCACGCGGACATAGTCGCCGGAAACGTAGGCCGTCTGGCCCTCGTACTCCACGCGGCACCAGTTTTCCTCGTTATAGCCCGTGCGGTGCAGACCCGCGCCGCGCGACAGACTGCCCAGCACCTCACAGTCGGTGTTCGGCTCCGCGCGCACGTTCAGGCTGTCGCCCGTCACGGTCACGGTGTCGTCGCAGGGATAGAAGCCGTCGGCATCCATTTCGGGCGTTTCCTCCGTTGTCTCCTCCGGCTCGGGCGTGGGCTCCGGCGTTGCCGTGGGTTCCGGGGTAGGTTCCGGCGTGGCCGTCGGCGAGGGCACCGGCGTGGCCACCACGGGCTGATAGGCCGTGTCCACGGTTTCGTATTCCACTTCGCCGCCGCCCGCCAGATAGATCAGCAGCACCGCCAGCGCAATGACCAGCAGCGTGCCGAGCGTGAGCAGCGCAATTTTCAGTCCTGCATTCATTTTCATCATTGATTCTCCCCCGCCACGTGTACGATGCCGTCCTCCACGCTCAGCCGTCCCTGACAGAAAAGCGCCATGGCCTTCGGCAAGATCTTCCACTCGGCTTCTTCCATGATGCGCCGCTGCAGGGTGCGCGCAGTGTCGCCCTCCCAGACCTCCACGGCCTGCTGCAAAATAATGGGGCACGCGCCCTCCGCCGCCATGAAATACGCCGTGGCGCCCGAAAGCTTCACGCCGGCGCGGATGGCCGCCTCATAGGGCTCCATCGTGGCGCCGCTGCACTCGGAAAACGCCGGCAGCAGGCTCGGCTGGATGTTGATGATGCGGTTTTGATACCGCCGCAAAATCGTTCCGCTCATCGGGCAGGTATAGCCCGCAAGCGCCACCAGCTCGATGTCCAGATCCTCCAGCTTCTGCAAAATGGCCGTGTTGAAGCTCATGGGGTTGGGGAAAAGCGACCAGTCCACCACATAGCAGGGGATGTTGGCGCTTTTCGCGCGGATGAGGGCATAGGCCTCCGCGCTCGAGGAGATCACCGCCGTGAGCTCGCAGTTGGGGATCTCGCCGAACAGATGCGCATCGATGACGGCCTGCAGATTCATGCCGCCGCCGGAAACAAGGATCGCCGTTTTGACCATCGGGATTCCTCCTTTATCGTTCGTTTATCTTCTGCCGCAGCAGCCGGCACTCGGCCGCCGTGAGCGTGTATTTGCGTTTGCCGTACCACCGGCGGTCCAGATCGTCCGCCAGCGCGTCCAGTGCGCCGTCCGGCGCAAACCGGTGCAGAAATTGCCGCGCCGTTTCGCCGGTTTTCCGGCCCTTCTTCTGCCGGGCCGCGCGCCGCTCGGCATAAACCAGCACCCCCGGCGGCGTGTCGCGCCGCAGATAGGCCGTGACGCGGAATTGAAGCCCGCGAAGCCGGGCGCGCCAGCGCTGCTTTGCCGCCGCACGAACGGAGTCTGTATGCACGGGCTGTCCGGCGGAGGACATCTGGGTGTCAAGCGTGAGCTTTGTTTTGCGCAAAACCCGCAGGACCGCCGCCACCGCCGCCAAAATTGCCGCCGCCAAAAGAAGCTTCAGCCAAATGGACACCTCGCCGCTTGCCTCCTGCGCCGCCGCTTCCGTGTAGGTCGCCGTCACGGCGTTTTCCACCGGCGACACGACCGTTTGCGTGTCCAGCGGCGTAAACAGTGCCGCGAAGCGTTCGGCCAGCGTGCCGATGGCGCGTCCGACGGCGCGAAACGCCTCCCCGATGGCACCCACGATACTGCCCGTGAGAGCGCCGCTGCGGCTGAACAGGGCGATGAGCCCCAGCACCAACAGCGCCAGGATCGCCGCCGAAACGAGCGCCACGACCATGGCCTTCGCCCCCTCTGCGCCGCTTTCCGGCCCCATGCGAAGGCCGACCGCCGCGCCCACGGCCACCACCAGCACCGCCGCTGTGAGTGCCGCCGCACCGACCTGTACGCCGCGTCCCGCCTGGGTCAGCAGCAGCCAGGCAAAGGCCAGCAGCAAAACATCGATGCACGTCAGATGGCCATGCACCGTGGGGCGCTTGACCAGATAATAGATCGGCAGCCCCGCCGCCATGCCCGCGCCCACGGCCAGTGTGAACACATAAAGGCCCGTCACCGCCGTGGAGGACAGAACCAGAAACAGCACCAGCCCCACGGCCGCCGCCGCCACGCCGCAGGCGAACATGGTGTTGAACCCGCGCGGCCTCGCCAGCACGCGCACGAACACCAGCGCGCTCAAAACCGTCCACAGAACAAACCAGAACAGCCCCAGCATCCTGCCGCGGCCCGACATGATCATCGTGGAGGCCACGATCCAATACACGCACACCCAGCACAAGCTGTCGGACAGGGCCGCCAGAAAACCTGTTTTGTCCTTCATCCGGCTGCCCCCTTTCGCCGAAGCTCGTCGAAGCAAAGACCGCCGCCCGGCTCCCGGCAGAGATAGCGCAGGCCGCTCGACTCCAGCGCCATGGCCAGCTTTCCGGCCGCCAGCGCCGCCTTTTCCTGCCCGATCATGTAAACGCGGCCGACCGCCGAGGCCGCCGACGTGAGCGCGCGGATGTCAAAGCCGCCGCTCTCCGCCGTTTCCGCGTCAAAATCGGCCAGCGCAAACATCAGCTCCTCGCTTCCCACCGCCGGATCGTCCGGGCGCAAAAGCTGCATCGGCGCGTTATTCGTGCGCGGCAGGGCAAGGCCGCAGCGAACGCCGCGCGCGGAAAGCTCCAATATCAGCGAGCCGAGCAGGGAGATCGCCTCCTCGGCATCGGCCAGCGCGGCGCTGTCGAACACAAAAAGGATCGACTGCGGCAGGATGGTTTCAAACTGCCGCACATACAATTCCTCCGTTCGCGCCGCGGTGCGCCAGTCGATGCGCTTCCACGGGTCGGACGGCTGATACAGCCGCTCGCCGCGCATCACACTGGGATCCTCCGCCCAGCCCGCACGGCCGGTCTCGCCCGACCATATATCGCGCAAAAGCGCCGACGCGTCTACATCCACAAGCTCCGGCCACACGGCGAACACCTGTCCGTCCAGCGCCGGGGACTGCGCGCTGCTTTCCGTGATGCCAAAACCGTCGCCCGAGCGCACGAGCAGCCCCTCCGGGCGATACACCCCGCGCTTTTCGCCGCGCCACACGCACGCCCACGAAAGGCTGCGCCAGCCCATCAAAAACGCAAAGCGCCGCACATACGCGCCCTCGCGCCCGGTGTATTCCCGCTGCTCTGCGGAGTATTCCACGCGGCGAAAGCCGCCTTCCGGGCTCATGCAGCCGCGCGCGGGCAAGCTTTGGCACAGCTCCAGCCACACCAGCGGCAGAGCCTTTTTGTTCTCGATCGTATACCGCAGCGTGGCGGTCTGACCAACGGACAGATGGCCGCTTTCGCACGTCACGCTCACTTCCAGCCGGCGCAGCGCACCCTCGCCCCACAGACGGCTGACAAGGCCCACCGCCGCCACCGCCAGCAGCAGCGCCGCCACGGCGTCCAGTCCGCCCCACCACGCCAAAAGCGACAGCACAAACGCGCCCGCGATGACATAGGGGCTGACCAGCAGCGCCGAATCAAAGCCCAGGCGCTTGTCCTTACGCATGGAACACATCCGCCGTTTTCGGCGGCACGGGCACGGTATCAAGCAGCTGTGCGAGCACATCCTGCGCCGTTTCGCCCGCCATGGCCGCGCGCGACGACAGCACCAGCCGGTGGCACAAAACCGGCGCGGCCAGCGTTTTCACATCGTCCGGCGTGACAAAATCGCGCCCTTCAATGGCCGCCAGCGCCTTCGATGCGCGGTACAGCGCGCGGCTGGCGCGGGGCGACGCGCCCAGACGCAGCTTCTCGCTTTTGCGCGTGGCCGCCGTCACGGCAACGATATAGGCCGTCATTTCATCGGACACGGCCACGCCGCTTTGCACCTCGTCCATGAGCGCGCACAGCGCCTCCGGCGATGTGACCGGCTGCACCGCGTCAAACGGAATGGCCCCGCCCACGAGCCGCAGCATCGCAGCCTCCTCCGTCTCGCTGGGATAGCCCATCGAAAGGCACATGAGAAAGCGGTCGAGCTGCGCCGCCGGCAGACGGAAGGTGGATTCCGACTCCACGGGGTTTTGCGTGGCCAGCACGAAAAAAGGCTTCGGCAGCGCCTGCGTTGCGCCGTCGAGCGTGACCTGCCGCTCCTCCATGGCCTCCAGAAGGGCCGACTGGGTGCGCGGGATGGCGCGGTTCAGCTCATCGGCCAGCAGGAGATTGGTCATCACGGGGCCATCGAGGCGCTTGAAGGCGCCGGTGGCGCGGTCGTAGATGTTCATGCCCGTCACATCCGACGGCAGCAGATCCGGCGTGAACTGCACGCGGCTGGACTGGCAGCCGAGCGCGCGGCTGAGCGCCTTGACCAGCGTGGTTTTGCCAACGCCGGGCAGATCGTCCAGCAGGATGTGGCCGTCCGCCAGCAGCGCCGCCGTGATCAGGCGCAGCTTGTCTTCCTTTCCCACGACCACGCGCGACACCTCGCGCACGATGTCCTCTTTCAGTTTTCTTGCGTCAGCGACCATTTTTCAAAAGCCCCTTTTATACCATTTATATATCTTGAAATTATACCATACCGCCGCGCGCGAATCAATCACCGCGTTGGCCCTTTTGGGGCTTGCTTTTTGATTGACAAAAAACGTGTTTCGTATATAATTAATCTGTAAAATAACCGGCATTAGACCAAAAGGAGGACAAAAGGTTGGAAGAGAAAGTCGGCGGCGAGTCCTACAACGAGTTCAAGGACTCCCCTCTGTACGCATTTTTCAAAAAGCTCTTTGGAAAGAAAGAGCCGAAGGCTCCGGTGCCCGACACGGAGTTCGCCCGGTTCCAGCTTGTGGATGACAAAATCATGGCGTTTTTCCACTTCTTTGCCAACATCTCGGCCATCGCCCTGTGCCTGATTCTGGCCATCGCATTTCTGGATGTTGTGGGCGCCAAGCTCCACAAGGCCGGCATCGACTGGATCCACGGCATCGCCAACAGCCAGGCCATGATCCAGTACTGCCACATTCCGCTGGTGTTCCTGACGGCGGGCTACGTCACGCTCGACCAGGGCCACACCCGCATCGACCTGCTCAGCAGTCATCTGCCCGACTGGCTGCAGAAGGTCTTCATGATGATCGGCCACATCCTCGGCGCGGCGCTGTCGTTCTTCATCTCCTATGTCGCCGCGGCGAACATCCTCACGGCCGACTTCGCCAAGCACAAGACCATCACCAACATCCCCGGCTCCGGCTGGCCGAAGTGGCCGTTCACGATTTTCCATGTGTTCGGCTTTGCACTGCTCGGTTTGAGCTTCGTGTGGGCCATCGTGCGCATGGTGCGCTTCTGGAAGTACAAGGGCGTCAACCCCTACTTCATCATGCATCCCGAAAAAGCAAACGGCCCCGGCGGCGGCCCCGATGAGGCCCCCGAGAACGAAATCGCTCCCGAAGCGGAAGGAGGTAACGAGAAATGAGTGCGACAACGCTTTGCGTTCTTTGCTTTCTGGCCATGCTGGTCATGACGTTCTGCGGCGTGCCCGTGTTCATCTCCATGCTCGCGTCCGCCTTCGCCGGCTTTGTGGCCTATGCCCCGGTGGTAAACGGCGCGGCCATGACCATGAATCTGGTCATCACCAAATTTGCCGACGGCATCTATACCCTCGGCGCAAACTACAACTACGCGGTCTTGCCGCTGTTTTCCCTGGTCGGCGCGTTGGTATCGGAAACCGGCGTGGCCGAGGGCGCGTTTGAGTGCTTCCACCGCTTCCTCGCCCGCGTCAAGGGCGGCCTTTTGTACACCGTCGTGTGCGCCAACGCCGTGTTCGGCGCGTGCTCCGGCTCGTCCATCGCCGGCAACATCGTGTTCGGCCGTATGTCCATCCCCGAACTGCGCCGCCGCGGCTATGACGAAAAGCTCTGCTACGGCACCATCGCCTCGTCCGGCGCGCTGTCCACGCTCATCCCGCCCTCCATGGGCATTTTGATGATGTGCATCATCGCCCCGAGCAACTACAGCCCCAGCATCGACAAAGCTCTTTCCTGCGGCATTTTCCCCGGTATTGTGACGGCCATCGCCCTGTGCCTGACCATCTTCATCGTCGGCTCGATCAAAAAGGGCTCCATCCCCCCCGCTGCGAAGGAAGGCTTCTCCGCGCAGGAAAAGCTGAAGAGTCTTGCGTTCCTGCTGCCCATTCTGGTTTTGTTCATGCTCATCATCGGCGGCACGATGCTCGGCTGGTTCCCCGCCGTGGTCGGCGGCGCCGTGGGTGCGGCGGCCTGCCTGGTCTACGCTGTCATCAAGCGTCTGCCCTTCAAGCGCATCTGGGCCTGCATCGTGGATGCAGCCGTGATGGAAGCGGGCATCTTCCCCATCATCATCGGCGGCCAGATCTTCTCTAACCTCGTCTCCCTCACCGGCCTTGCCAACTATCTGTCCCAGGCCGTCTCCGCGATGCATGCGCCGCGCTACGTCATCTTCCTGATGGTGCTCGTGCTGTACATCTTCTGCGGCTGCATCATGGACATGATGAGCGCCATCATCATCACCATTCCCGTGGTGTTCCCCATCCTGTGCGACCTCGGCTACAGCCCCTATGCCATCGTCATCACGCTTTGCTTCGTGATGGAGATCGCGGGTCTGACCCCGCCGGTCGGCATGAACGTGTTCGCCACGTCGAACGCGCTGCGCGTGAGCCCATCGAAGGTATTTTCCGGCGTTTGGCCATTCTTTATATGCGAGCTGTGCATGGTATTGCTGATCGCCTTTGTGCCGGGCTTCGTGGAATTCTTCCCGCGGCTGATCGGCATCATGTGACCCCAATGGAACAGGGGGCGCTTCGCCCCCTCCATATAAACAAGGAAAACCAAAATTTTTAGGAGGAACAAACATGAAAAAACTCATCGCTCTGCTGCTCGCGGCGCTGATGGTCTTTGCTCTGTGCGCCTGCGGCGCCGAGAAGGCCGAAGAGCCCGCCGAGCCCACCACCGAGGCTCCCGCCGCGGAAGCCGCTCCCGTTGCCGAGGCCGAAGAGCCCGCCGCCGCTGCCGGCGTCGAGCCCCTGAGCATCATCTTCAACTGCCTGTTCAACGAAACCGAGACCGGCGGCCAGATCGCCACCCACTTCAAGGAAGAGATCGAAGAGCTCTCCGGCGGCGCCATCACCGTTGACGTCAAGTACGGCGGCACCTTCCTGGGCCACGGCGACCAGCTTTCCGGCATGGCCTCCGGCAGCGCCAATATGTGCCTGATCAGCCAGAGCGACAACCCCGACGAGCTGCCCCTGCTCAACACCATCCCCCAGTACTTCGGCGACTCCATTGCCAACGCTCTGAACTGCTTCAACGACATCATCTTCGAAAATGAGACCACCGCTTCCCTGATCCAGGCCGAGGCGGAGGCCAACGGCATCAAGTTCCTGGCCACCAGCGCCGGCGGCGCCAATGCCTACATCTCCGAGTTTGAGTTCAGCACCCTGGCCGACCTCATCAGCCGCACCGAGTCCTTCGGCAACCACAACGTCGCCATGTATCAGGAGCTCGGCGCCCGTCTCGGCTACGCCGGCATCAACGTCATCGACGTGTTCCCCTGGGATCTGACCACCGACTTCCAGACCGGCATCATCGACGCGACCCAGATGGACGCTTCCGCGCTGGTCTCCATGCAGCTTTACACCGACGCCCCCTACTGGATGTACGATAACACCTACGCCGCCGGCAACTTCATCACCGTCAACCTCGACTGGTGGAACGGCCTGTCCGCCGAGCAGCAGGATCTGATCCAGCAGGCTGCCGACGCCACTTCCCAGTTCTCCCTGGGTCTGCTCCAGACCGCTCTGGATACCGACCGCTCCACTCTGACCAGCAACGGCGCCACCGTCATCGACATTGACGAGGAAGGCTTCGCCATCTGGTACGACGTCATTGCCCAGATCGCGTTCCGCGACGGCATGGCCCGCGGCGAGATCGCCGGCATCACGGACAATGTCCAGGCCGTCATCGACCGCGTTTGCGAGCTCACCGGTCTGACCTACGCCGGCTGAGACAAAACCGCATAAAACCCTTACGGGGAGCCCATCC
>CAYROZ010000018.1:0-20514 GCA_964426125.1 uncultured Oscillospiraceae bacterium | reverse complement strand
TGCGCTTTTCCGTCATCCACAACCGCGGCTGCTTCGGCGGCTGCAACTTCTGCGCGCTGGCGTTTCATCAGGGCCGCATGGTCACATCGCGCAGCCACGAAAGCGTGATCGCCGAGGTGCAGGCTATGACAAAGCATCCGCTCTGGAAGGGCTATGTGTCCGACATCGGCGGCCCCACGGCGAACTTCCGCCACCCGAGCTGCCGCAAGCAATTGCAGCACGGCATGTGCGCAAACAAAAGCTGTCTGGCCCCCAAGCCCTGCCCGAATCTGGACGCGGACGAGTCGGACTACACGCTGCTGCTGCAAAAGCTGCGCAAGCTCGACGGCGTGAAAAAAGTATTCGTGCGCTCGGGCGTGCGCTTTGACTATCTGCTGTGCGACAAGTCCGGCGCTTTCCTGCGCGAGCTTGCCGACTGGCACATCTCCGGCCAGCTCAAGGTCGCCCCGGAGCACTGCGTGGACGAGGTTTTGTATTACATGGGCAAGCCGCCCGTGCAGATATACGAGCGCTTTTTGGAAAAATACCAAAACCTCAACGCAAAGCTCGGCAAAAAGCAATACGCCGTCAGCTACCTCATGTCAAGCCACCCCGGCTCCACGCTTTCCGACGCCGTGAAGCTCGCGGAGTATCTCAAAGCGCACAACATGCGCCCCGAGCAGGTGCAGGATTTCTATCCCACCCCCGGCACGATGAGTACCTGTATGTACTACAGCGGCATCGACCCGCGCACGATGAAGCCGGTGTATGTGGCCAAAACGGAAAAGGAAAAGGCCATGCAGCGCGCGCTGCTTCAGTTCACGGAGCCGCGCAACCGCCGTCTGGTGGCCGAGGCCCTGCACGCCGCGGGACGCGAGGATCTGATCGGCACGGGGCCGAAATGCCTCATCCGCGACTGGACGCCGCATCCCGAGAGCAAAGCCGCCAAGCCCGGCACAAAGCCGCCCGCCCCAAAGCAGACGGGAACCGGCAAACGCCCGCCCGCGAAGCGCGCCAACGCCGCGCCGAAAAAATCCGGCCCCCGCAAAGGCCGGTGAGATACGCAAGCGAAAAGGCACTGCATTTTCATGCAGTGCCTTTGGTTTATTATTCTTCGGTTTCTTTTTTCACCACGGACAGCTTTTCCACGCGTTTGTCGTCCGTTTCCAGCACCGTCACGACCCAGTCGCCGTAGCAGAAGCTGTCACCGGCGCGGGCAAAGCCGTCCAGCATTTCCATGCACCAGCCGCCCACGGTCTCGCTTTCAAAATCGAAGCTGTCCTCGTCCAGCTCCAAAAGCTCCGTGAAATCGCCGATGGACATATCGCCGTCGAGCCACAGCGTGCCGTCGTCGCGTTCGGTGACCTCCGGCTCCACCTCGTCCGTTTCGTCCCAGATGTCGCCCACGATGGTTTCAAGAATATCCTCCATGGACACCACGCCGGCCGTGCCGCCGTATTCATCCGTCACGATGGCAAGATGGGTTTTGAGCTTGCGCAGCTGCTCGAGAAGCTTCGGCAGCTTCACGGTTTTATACACAAAGCACGGCGGACTGAGCAGCGGCCGCAGATCGGGCGCGGCTTCGCCGTCAAGCATGGCGCGGTAAAGCGCATTGAGATGCAAAACACCGATGATGTTGTCCGTGTCGCCCTCATAGACCGGGATGCGCGTATAGGGCGCGTCGGCGATCTGCTCCATGATCTCGTCGAAGCTGTCTTCGATGTCGACCGCCAGCATATCCACGCGCGCGGTCATGACCTCGCTGGCGGAAATGTCCGCGAAGTCGATGGCCGAAAGCAGCAGCTCGCTGCGGTCTTCGTCCAAAACGTCCTCGTCCTCCGCCGTTTCGATGATCGATTGCAGCTCCTCCACGGCAGCCTCCTGGCTGTCCGAGCCGCTTTCCGGGCGCATACGCCCCGTGATCAGATGCACCAGCTTCACAACACACCACACAGCGGGATAAAGGATCACGCTCAAAACGTGCAGAATGCCGGAAAAGGCCAGCGCAAAGCGGTTGGGGTTTTTCTTTGCCACGATCTTCGGCATGGTCTCGCCGAAGATGATGACCAGCAGCGTGGTGGCCACCGTGGCCGCCGTGGCCACAGCGCCCTCCGGCGCGGAAAGCTTCACGGCGATCAAAATGGCGATGACCGACGAGATGGACGACGCCGCGATGTTGACCAGATTGTTGCCGATCAAAATGGCGGACAGCGCCCGGTCGTAGTTTTCGATCAGACGCAGCGCGCGCGCCGCGGCGCGGTTGCCGTCCTCACTCAAGCCCTCCAAACGCATCCGGTTGGCGGACGAAAGCGCCATTTCCGACGCGGAGAAAAACGCCGAGCAGCATATGCAAAGCACATAGCCGATGTAGTATAACGTCATGCCTCCTCGCCCCCTTCCGGCTCGCTCACGCGGCAGGCCACCAGCTTGCGGATGCGGTGGCGGCTGATGTCGGAAACGGTGAAGCGCATACCGTGATACTCAAAGCTGTCGCGCTGGTGGGGCATGAAGTCAAACTGGTCCAGCGTCCACTCCGCCAGCGACAGATGCACGATGGACTCATCGTCCTCGGGGTCTTCAAAGTCGAGCAGATCGAACGCCGCGCCCACATCCAGCTCCGCGTCCAGCTCATACCGGCCGCCGCCGAGAGGCGCGAAGTATTCCTTCACCTCGTCCTCCTCATCCCAGATCTCGCCCACGAGCTCCTCCAGGATGTCCTCCACCGTGACCACACCGGCGGTGCCGCCCCAGGCGTCCGTCACGATGACCATGTTCAGCCGCCGCCTGCTCATCTCCGGCAGCAGATCGTCCACCATCGTGCCGGCGGGCACAAAGGCCGCCTCGTCCAGAAGCGGGCGCAGCTCGAGCGCATCGCCCTGCTGCAGATAGGCCTTGATGAACCGGCGCATCGGCAAAATGCCGATGATGTTGTCGATCGTGCCCTCATACACGGGCAGCCGGCTGTGGCGGCGGGTCTTTATGTACTCCGCGATCTGCGCCGCGGACCACGCGGCATCGACCGCCGCCAGATCCACGCGCGCCGTGAGCACGTTTTCCGCCGTGACCTCGGCAAAGGCCAGCGCCGACTGGATCAGATCACCCTGCTCCTCGTCGAGATTGCCCTTATCGGTCATGTCCTCGACCAGATCATACAGCTCGTCGGCCGTCACGGACACCTCGCTGTCGCCCTTTGTCAGTTTTGCCGCGGCGTTGCCGATGGCGGTCAAAACCGCCGATAAGGGGGCAAAAAGGTGTACAAAAAAGCCGAGCGCCGCTGCATTTTGCAGGCAGAAGCGTTCGCTGTAGAGCTTGGCAATGCTCTTCGGGAGCATTTCGCCCACGAAGAATACCACCACCGTTGTCGCAACGGTGCCCCACGCCACATACGCCATGCCCCAAAGCTTTGTGACCAGCAGCGTAACAAGCGCCGCCGACGCAAGATGGGTGATGTTTGTGCCGATGAGGATCGTTGTGATCGCACGGTCAAAGTTGTCCAAAATCCAAATGGCGCGCTTGGCGCGGCTGTCGCCCTTTTCCATGCGCGCGCGCAGCCTTGCCCGGGAAACCGTGGCAAAGGCCGTCTCCGTCACGGCGAACCAGCTCGCGCACAGGATCAGCGCGAGGATCACCACAACGTAAAGCAAAATTGTATTGCCGGATATACTGCCGCCATCTTCCATGGTGGGAAGAAAACACTTCCTTTCTTTTTTTGGCAGCGCAACACAATATCGGCTTCGGCCCCCCGCGGATCTTTTGTGCCGGCAATGCGTTATTTTCTCTTGAAATACACAAAGTATTCCTGCGAGAAAATGCCTTTTCCGGACGCAAAATCTCTCGCCGGACGGCTCTTGCCGACATCGTGCCGCGCTGCCCTTGACATTGTGACGCGCTGTCCATTTTACAAAAATACCACATTATTGTACCACTGTCGCACCCCGGCGTCAACTGTTGTGGATTTGCGCTTTTTTCTATGGTATAATCAAACCATGTTGCGATTGATTTTGGGCGAGGCCGGCGCCGGCAAGACCGGCCGCATTTTCCGCGAGATCGCGGACTGTGCCACAGCGCA
The DNA here is from genome assembly GCA_964426125.1 of uncultured Oscillospiraceae bacterium. GTDB lineage: Bacteria > Bacillota > Clostridia > Oscillospirales > Oscillospiraceae > CAJOIG01. The sequence continues at coordinate 16,466 of CAYROZ010000018.1, read as the reverse complement.
GGATGGGCGCGGCACGATACTGCTCGTGCCCGAACAATACAGCCACGAGGCCGAGCGCGAGCTTTGCGCGGCCGCGGGCGACACACTCAGCGCCCGGGCCGAGGTGATGAGTTTCACGGGCCTTGCGCGGCGGGTTTTCTCCGACTGCGGCGGTGCGCGCGAGCGCATCGACGGCGGCGGTCGGCTTTTGTGCATGGCCGTGGCCGTGGAGGACGTTGGCAGCGCGCTGAAGCTTTATGGCCGCGCGCGGCGGAACGTGCCGCTGCTCGGCTCGCTGGTTTCCGCCGTGGACGAGCTGAAAAACGCGGGGCTGGACGCCGAGGCCCTGGCCGGAGCCGCCGCGCAGACGGACGGTCTTCTGGCCGACAAGCTGTCGGATCTGGCCGTTTTGCTGGAGGCCTTCAACGCCGTGCAGGCGCGCTCCGGCGCGGACAGCGCCGATATGCTGGCGCTGCTGGCGGAGCTGATCGGCCAGTCGAGCGCCGTGCGCGGGTCGTTTTATGTGGACGGCTTCACGGATTTCACCTTCCTCGAGCGCGAGGTGCTGCGCGCCATCATCGCCTCCGGCGCGGACATCACCGTTTGTCTCAGCTGCACCGGCGACGATGACGACGGCCCCTATCTTCTGCCCGCACGCACCGCGCGCTGGCTGGAGCGCACCGCCGCCGAGCAGGGGCAAAAATGCGTTCACGAATGGATGCAGCGCAGCGGCGCGGAAGGGCCCATCGGCTTTTTCTGCTCGCATCTGTTTGATTTTTCCCAGCCCGACGCGCCGGAAAACAACGGCGCCGTGACCTGCATCACCGCCGCCACGCCCTACGAGGAATGTGAGCTGGCCGCGGCGCGGATGGTGGAGCTGGCCCAGAGCGGCTGCCGCTGGCGCGATATCGCCGTGGCTGTGCGCGGCTTCGGGGACTACCGCTGTGCGCTGGAAACGGCGTGCGAGAGCTACGGTGTGCCGCTGTTTCTCGCCGGGCGGGGCGACATTCTGCAAAAAAATCTGCCGCTGGCGATCGGCTCGGCCCTCGAGTGCGTGACCCACAGCTGGGAATACGAGGCCATTTTCGGCTATCTGAAAACCGGTTTGGCCGGCATCGAGCCGGAGGAACTGGACGAGCTTGAAAACTATGTGATCCTGTGGAACATCCGCGGCCGCCAGTGGAAAAAGCCCTTCGCGCAGCATCCCGAGGGCTACAACCGCCCCGCCACGGACGAAAGTCAGCAGACGCGCGACCGTCTCAACGCCCTGCGCGAGCGCATCGCCGCGCCGCTGGAGAAGCTGGAGCGCTCGCTTTCCGCCGCGGAAACGGCGCGCAGCCACGCCATGGCGCTGGCGGATTTTCTGGAGGATATTTCTCTGGCGGAAACGTTGGAAGCGCGCGCCGGGGCACTGGCTGCCGCAGGCCGGAGCGCCGCCGCCATGGAATACCGTCAGCTGTGGGAGCTGATATGCACGGCGCTGGAACAATTCGCCCGCACGCTGGGCGGCATGGCCATGGACGCCAACCGCTTCGCGGCGCTGTGGTCGCTGATGCTCAGCCAGTACGACGTGGGCGTGATCCCCGTGTCGCTTGACCGGGTGCAGGCCGGCGAAATGGACAAAATGCGCCGCCGCCACATCCGCCATCTGCTCGTGCTCGGGGCCACGGACGAGCGCCTGCCCGCCCCGGATGAGGGCGGCGGGCTCTTCTCCGCGGACGAAAAGGCCCAGCTGAACGACTTCGGCTTTTCCCTGCCGGACGCCGAGGAAACGCTCGGCCGCGAATTCGGTCTGATCGTAAACTGCCTGTCGCTGCCGTCGGACACGCTGTGGCTCTCCCGTCCGCTCTCCGCCGCGGACGGAAGCGAAACGCGCCCATCGCTGATCGTGCAGCGGGCCGAGTCGCTGCTGAAGCTTCGTTCCGAGCGCGGGGAACTTCTGCGCGCCCGCACCCTGGCCGCCGCCCCGGCGCGCACACTGGCCGTTCTGGCCGCCGCCGGAGACAGCGCGCCGGAGGCCGCCGCCGCGCTGGCCTATTTCACACAAAAAGGCGAAGCGGAGGACATCCGGCGTCTGGCCCGCACCGCCGGGGCAAGCCGCGGCTCGCTTTCGCCGGAATCGGTGCGCGCGCTGTATGGCAAAAAGCCCGCGCTGTCGGCCAGCCGCGCCGAAAAATTCAACAGCTGCCGCTTCGGCTATTTTCTGCAATATGGTCTCAAGGCCAAACCCCGCCAGAAGGCCGTGTTCGACCCGCGCGACTGGGGCACCTTCCTGCACGACGTGCTGCAGGGCGTGGCCCAGGACGCCATGGCCGCCGGCGGCTTCAAAAAAGTCACGCGCGAGCAGATCGAGCAGTTTGCCGACCGGCACATGGACGATTACATTGCGCACGAGCTCAACGACTTTGCGGATAAGACCGCGCGATTTGTGTATCTGTTCCGCCGCCTGCGCTCCACCGTGCGCGCCGTGTGCGCCGATTTGTGGGACGAGCTTTCAAACAGCGACTTTACGCCGCTGGAGATGGAGCTGGATCTCTCGGCCGAGGGTGTGCTGGCCCCGGAGACGAACGATGGCGGCGTGCGCTTTTCCGGCCGCATCGACCGCGTGGACGGCTGGCTGCACGACGGCGTTTTGTATCTGCGCGTAACGGACTATAAAACCGGCATCCGCAAGTTCTCGCTGGCCGATCTGTGCCGCGGCATGGATATGCAGATGCTTCTGTATCTGTTCACACTCACAAAGCGCGCCCGGGAACACTTCGGCGCCCGGGAACTTCGCCCGGCGGGCGTGCTTTATCTGCCCGCGCGGCAAACGATCGCATCCGTGGACAGCGAACCGGACGAGCCGACCGCCGCCGCAGCGCACGCAGGCGACACCCGGCGCAGCGGTCTTGTGCTGGCGGACGAGGACGTCATCGAGGCCATGGAGCCCGGGCCCGCCAAGCGCTTCATCCCCGTGAAATTCGCCAAAAACGGCGCGCCGACCGGCGACGCGCTGGCCACCGCCGAACGCTTCGGCGCGCTGGAACGCTACATCGAGCAAATGCTCAAAAAGCTGGCCGACGAGCTGCGCGCCGGCAGCGTGGAGGCGGACCCCTGGTTCAAAAACGCGCGCGACAACGCCTGCGCCTTCTGCGACTATGCCGACGCCTGTCTGTTTGACGCGCAGCGCGACCCCATGCGCCCTGTGGCGGCGCTGAAAACATCCGAGGCATGGGAGAGGATCGAACATGGGCTTTGAACTGACAACAGCACAGGCCGAGGCCGTGATGGGCCGCGGCTTTCCCATGCTGGTGTCCGCCGCGGCGGGCAGCGGCAAGACCCGCGTGCTCACGGAGCGGCTGCTGGCCCGCGTGCAGGAGGGCGAGAACATCGACCGCTTCCTCGTCATCACATTCACGCGCGCGGCGGCGGCCGAGCTGCGCGGGCGCATTTTGCAGGAGCTGGACCAGCGCATCGCCGCCGACCCGAACAACGCGCATCTGCGCCGCCAAACGGCGCTTTTATACCGCGCCCACATCGGCACCATCGACTCGTTCTGCGTGTCACTTCTGCGGGAAAACGCCAGCGCGCTCGCGCTCAGTCCGGCCTTCACCATGCTCGAGCCGCAGCGCAGCGATGCCATGCGCGCGCGGGCGCTGGAGGAAACGCTGGACGAGGCCTATGAGCACATCGACACCGACGAGCCGCTGCGCACGCTGGTGAACACGCTCGGCGCGGGCCGCGACGACCGGCGGCTGGGCGCGCTTATCCTGTCGCTGCACAACCAGATGCAAAGCCGCGCCTTCCCCGACCGCTGGATCGACGAGGCGCTGAACGCGCTCGCGGCCGAGGGGACCGATGCCGGGCAAACGCCCTGGGGCGCATGGCTTCTTGACGATACCGCCGCCGAAGCCGACTGGCACGCAGCCGAGCTGGAAAAGGCCCGCACCTTCATGGCGGGCGACAGCGCCATGGAGCGCGCCTACGGCCATCCCTTCTCGGACGCCGCGCTGCTTTTCCGCGACCTGGCGCGCACCTGCCGCGAGGGCCGCTGGGACAAAACCGTCTATTACCTCTCACAGGGCTGGCCGCTGCGGCTGGGCACCCTGCGAAATTACGAGGACGAGGCCCGGAAAAAGCACGTCAAATCCGTTTGGGACGGCGCAAAAGCCGCCTTTGGAAAGCTCTCCAAGCCGCTTTCCGGCCAAAGCGAGGCCCTTATGCGCGAGCTGCGCGAAAGCGCCGGGCCGCTGCGGCGGCTGATGGAGCTGGTGACGGAAACGGACCGCAAATTCACCGAACGCAAAAGACGGGCCGAAGCCTGCGATTTTTCGGACGCGGAGCATTTGTGCGTAAAGCTGCTGGCCCAGCCGGACGGCACGCCCACCCCGCTGGCCGACCGGATCGCAGAGCGCTTCTGCGAGGTCATGGTGGACGAGTATCAGGACGTCAACGCCGTGCAGGAGCTCATCTTCCACTGCCTTTCCGGCGCGGGCGAGCAGCTGTTCGTCGTGGGCGACGTGAAGCAGTCGATCTACCGCTTCCGGCTGGCCGACCCCGGCATCTTCCTGCGCAAGTATGAGCAGTTTGCCCGCGATGAGCACGCCCGGCGCGTGCTGCTGCAGGAAAATTTCCGCTCCAGCCGCCAGGTGCTCGAGGCGGCGAACACCGTGTTTTCCGCCATCATGTCGCCCGCACTCGGTGAGATCGAGTATAACGACGAGGCAAAGCTCGTGTGCGGTCTCGGCGAGGCAGCGGACGGCCCGCTGCCGGAGCTTTGCATCCTCGACCGGGACGAGGAAACCGATCTGCCCGACAAAACCGAAACCGAAGCGCGCTATGTCGCCGAGCGCATCCGCTCCATGGTCGCCCGGCGCGAGACCATATTGGAAGGCGGCGTGCGCCGTCCCGTTGGCTATGGCGACATCGCCATTTTGCTGCGCGCGCCGGGCAGCGTGGGCGGCATATACCGCCGCGCTCTGCTTGAGGCAGGCGTTCCCGTCAACGCCCAGCAGGGCGGCGATTTCTTCGCCCAGAGCGAGATACGCTTTGCCCTTTCCATGCTGGCCGTGCTGGACAATCCCCGCCAGGACGTGCCGCTGATCGCCGCGCTGCGCGGCGCGCCGTTTGATTTCCAGCCGGACGAGCTGGCCGCCATCCGCGCCGCCGCCAATGGCGATTTCTGGACGGCGCTGTGCGCGCGGGCGGAGGAGGACGAGCGCTGCGCGCGCTTCGTTGCGCTGGTCGGCGAGCTGCGGCAGCAGGCGCGCGAGCTGCCCACGGACGCGCTGCTGCGGCGGATGTATGAGCGCACGGGTCTGATGGCCGTGTGCTGCGCCATGCCGGACGGGCAGCGTCACTGCGCCAATCTCATGTCGCTGTATGAATATGCGCGGCAGTTTGAATCCGAGGGCTTCCGGGGTCTGTTCCGCTTTGTTTCGTGGCTGCGGGGTCTTTCCGAGCGCGGCGAGGAACCGCCCTCCCCCGCCGTGGCCGGGGCGGTGCAGATCCTGTCCATCCACAAGTCCAAGGGTCTGGAATTTCCCGTCGTCTTCCTCGCGGACAACAGCCGCCGCTGGAACCGCGGCGACAGCGAGGGCGTTTTGTGCCACGAAACGCTGGGCCTCGGAATGCGCCGCACCGATCTGGACCGCGGCGTGAGCTGGCCCACGCTCAGCTGGCGGGCCATTGCCGCTGCGCGCCGCCGCGAGGAGCTGAGCGAGCAGATGCGCGTTTTGTATGTGGCCATGACGCGCGCACGCGAGCGGCTCATTATGACCTGCGTGCGGAAAAACGCGCAGGAGCTGCTCGATTCGCTCCGCGGCCTGTCCGCGCCGTTTGATCCCCGCCAGATGGCCGCCGCCCCCGACGCCGCCTATTGGCTCCTGCACGCCGCCGCAGCCGACGGCGGCCAGCACATCGCGCTGCGCATCGTTTCGCCGCAGAGCACCGAAGTGCAAACCGAGGCGGCAGCGCCCGCGGTGCCGGAGGCCGATCCCGCGCTGACCGCCGCGCTGGAGCAGCGTCTCGCGTGGCGCTACCCTTACGAAGCGGCGGTGTCCCTGCCATCCAAGCTCACGGCCACGGAGGCAAAGCGTTTGGAGACAGCGCAGGCCGATCCGGAAGCGGAAAGCCTCGCCCCCGCGCACCACAGCTTCCGCAAGCCCGACTTCGGACGGGACGACCACCCCCTGAGCGGCACGGAGCGCGGCATTGCCGCGCATCTGGTCATGCAGCACATCGATCTTGCCCAAACCGAAAGCCGCGACCAGATCGCCGCGCAGATCGAGCGGCTGCGCTTCGGCGGGTTTTTGACCGAAAAACAGGCCGAGGCTGTGAAGCCGGAGGACATTCTGGCCTTTTTCCGCTCGGAGCTTGGCCGGAGAGTCAAGGCGGCCGACCGCCTGTGGCGCGAGTTCCGCTTTTCGCTTTTGTGCCCGGCGACCCAGTGGTTCGACGGCGCGCCGGAGGGCGAGGAGATACTGCTGCAGGGCGTCATCGACCTTTGCATCGAGGAGCAGGGCGCGCTGACCGTGATCGACTTTAAAACCGACGCCGAGGTGAATCCCGAGCTTTACGCCGGGCAGCTTCGCGCCTACGCGCTGGCGATGCAGCGCATCACGGGAAAACCGGTCCGCGCCGCCGAGCTTTGGTATCTGCGGAAAAAAGTGCGCAAAAGTCTTGCATTGGACGAGAAAATGTGCTAAAGTAACCTTTGCGTCTTGTAACGGCGGCGTTTTGCCGTACTCAAGGCAGTATTTACATGAGGTGAAACACCATGAAGGAAGGCATCCATCCCAAGTACTACCACACCGCGATCAAGTGCGCCTGCGGCAACGTGATCGAGACCGGCTCCACCCGCGAGAACATCACCGTTGAAATCTGCTCGAAGTGCCACCCGTTCTACACCGGCAAGCAGAAGCTCGTGGATACCAGCGGCCGTGTTGACAAGTTCAACAAGAAGTACAACCTGGGCTAATCCATTATTCACAAAAAACGCTCTCATCCATCCGGACGAGGGCGTTTTTGCTTTTTCCTCGAAAGACACAAAAACAGGGTATGCACGAACTTGTGCATACCCTGTTTTGTCGTATGTGATTTTTTTACACGCGTTTGTCGGTTTTCGGGGGCTCGCCCATGACGAGACGGGCACGCTTGCGGGCCGACTCGGTCTGCAGTGTATCGAGCGTGACCGCCGCGAGCAGCACCACGCCGAGCGCGACGTTCTGCCAGTACTGGTTCATGTTCAAAAAGTTCATGCCGGAGTTGAGCACGCCGATGATCAAAACGCCAACGACCATGTTCGACATCTTGCCGCCGCCGCCGCCCATCTTGATGCCGCCGAGCATACAGCCGGCCATGACGGTGAATTCCGCGCCGACGCCCATGGAGTTGTTCACGGAGCCGATGCGGCCGACGTTTACGATCTGAGCCACGCCGAAGAAGAAGCCGGCCAGCGCAAAGATCAAAACACGCATCTTCGCCACGGAAACGCCGGACAGCGCCACCGCGTCGGGGTTGGAGCCCATGGCGTACACATTGCGGCCGAAATGGGTCTTGTTGAGGATGAACGAGCCGAGGGCAACCATCACAACGGCGACCAGAACGCCGGTTTTCAGCGCGCCGGAGCCAATGGAGATGTTGTAGCCGCCGAGAATTTTAAAGCCATCGGACAGACCCTGATAGGTGCGCGTCATGCCGCCGGACAGCAGATAGGTCGCGCCGTTCAAGATATACTGCGTGGCCAGCGTGATGATGAAGGGGAACACCTTCAGCCACGCGTACACCGCGCCGTTGAACGCCGAAAGGGCCACCGCCAGCACAATGCCCACGAGGATGGTCACGATGAAGCTGTTGCCGCCGAACCACTCCAGATTCACAAGCGCCATCACGATGCCCACGGTGGAAAGCAGATAGCCCGTGGAAAGGTCCATGCCGCCGCCGAGCATGATGAGCGTGATGCCGATGCCGATGATGAGCAGATAGGCGTTCTGGCCCAGAATGTTCAGCACGTTGGCAAGGCTGAGGAAGTCGCGGTTCGTGACCTGCTTGCACAGGATCTGGAACGCGATGAGAAGAACGATCAGGACGATGACCATCATCATGTCCTTGAGTTTTGCCTGAAGCTTTTTCATGTGTTTGCTCCCTTTTCTAATCAGAGTGACGCGCCGGTGGAGGCCAGGTCGAGGATGCGCTCCTGCGAGAATTCATCCTTTTCCAGCGTACCGGCCATGCATTTTTCGCCGAACACCACGATGCGGTCGGACATACCCAGCAGCTCCTCCATGTCGGAGGTGACCATGATGATGGCCTTGCCCTGCTCCACCAGTCCGTTCATCAGCTCGTAGATCTCATACTTCGCGCCCACGTCGATGCCGCGGGTCGGCTCGTCGAAGATGATCACATCCACGTCGGCGGCCAGCGCCTTGCCCACGACCACCTTCTGCTGGTTGCCGCCGGACAGATTCAAAACCAGCGTTTTGTCCAGATTCGGGGCCTTGATGCGCATGGAGCTGCCGTAGTAGTCGGCGATCTCCTTTTCCTTCTTCCGGCTGACAACGCCAACCTTGGAGATTTTGCCGAGAACGTTATACACGAGGTTCCAGCTGATCGTTTCCGTCAGGAAGCAGCCCTCGCGCTTGCGGTCCTCGGGACAAAGGCCGATGCCGTATTTGTGCATGGCGTCGGCGGGGCTTTTGATGTTGGCGGGTTCGCCCTTGACGTAAATTTCGCCCCACTGCTTCTTCACCTCGCCGAAGATGACCTTCATGATCTCCGTGCGTCCCGCGCCGACAAGACCGGAAATGCCCAGAATCTCGCCCTTGTGCACGGCGAAGGAGATGTTCTTTACGCCGTTGCCCGTGAGGTTTTCGACCTCGAGCGCCGTTTCCCCGATGGGGACATTGCGCGGCGGGAAGGTCTGCGTCATTTCGCGGCCGACCATATATTTAATGAGCTCCGCGCGGTCCGTTTCGGCCGTGACGAGGGTGGTGATGTATTCGCCGTCGCGCAGGACGGAGACCTTGTCGGAGATGTCGAAGATCTCGTCGAGGCGGTGGGAGATGTATATGATCGCGACGTTTTCCGCCTTGAGCTTGCGGATGATCCGCATGAGGATCTCCACCTCCGCAAGCGACAGCGGCGCCGTCGGCTCATCCAAGATCAGAACGCGCGCGTTTTTGCTCACAGCCTTCGCGATCTCCACGATCTGCATATGGCCGGGCGTCAGCTCGCGCACGGGCGTGGACGGATCGATGTTCACGCCGAAATCGTCAAACAGGGCCCTGGCCCTTTCGTTCATGCGCTTTTGGTTGACCAGCCCCTTCGAGCGCTCGCCATAGCAGATGTTCTCCGCCGCGGACAAAACGTCGATGAGGTTGAATTCCTGATAAATGCACTCGATGCCGTGCTTGCGCGCCAGCGCCGGCGTCATGGCGGGATGGGTCTCGCCATCAACGGTAATGGTGCCGCCGTCGGGCGCGTGAGCGCCGGTGATGGTTTTGATCAGCGTGGATTTGCCCGCGCCGTTTTCGCCCACGATGGCGTGGACCTCACCGGGATAAAAGTCGATGGAGACATTGTTCAGCGCCACCACGCCGGGGTAGTACTTGACAATGTCGCGCAGGGAAAGAACGGGTGTTTTGCTTTCCAAATGGATGCACCTCTCTTTGGGATATAGCGGATGATAAAAGAGGCGGCGCGGGAAGCTCTCGCGCCGCCTCTCGGTTCATGCCTTATTGCGGCTTAGAAAGCCGGGACTGTCAGCCGATGTACTGCGGGGTCTTGTACTCGATGGCAGGGTTGTCCTCGCCCATGGTCCAGGTAGCGGAGAAGCCATAGACGTTGGTGGCCGTGATGGTGTCATAGAAGGTCGTGCCGTACTCGAAGTCATAGCCCTCGGTGCCGCAGGCGGACAGAAGGATGTCAGCCAGGTGCTCGCCGGTCTGCACGGGCGGGATGATGACCGCGTCGGACAGGGTCATGGCGAACTCGGCCGCAGCGTCATAGGAGGCGCCCAGCAGAGCCTGCGCATCCTCGCCGTAAGGCACGGCGGCGTCGCCATAGGTGGCGTAGCCCTTGATGGCGTTGGCAGAGCCGTCTTCCTGCGCGGCAGCGTACATCTCGGTGAAGGTGGTGTCCTCGGCGTAGCAGGGGATCACGCAGAAGTCCGCAAGGTCAAGGCTGTTCTGCTCGCAGAAGTCAGCGATGGCGGAGGCGGCGCCCATGGCCTCTTCCGGCTCATAGGCGATGAAGATGCGGCAGTCGGGGTGCGCACCCAGCGCGTCCTGCGCGTTGTTGTACGCATCGGAGAAGGCGCTGCTGCCGTAGCTGGAGGTGGTGGAAACGCGAACGAGGTTGTCGGAAGCGTCCACGGTGCCGATCATGGCATTGGAGCGGTACACGCCGTCCTGGATGTCGGTGTAGACGTCGCAGGCGACCTCATACTTGCCGTCGGCATTGGCGGGGATGTTGCCGCCCTCGGCCAGACGGTTCTCCAGCCAGTCCTGCGCGGCCTCGACCGCGTACATAGCCGTGATCTCATAGGCGGTGTAAACGCAGCCGGAGATGCCGTAGTTAACAGGCTCGGCGCCCAGCATGGCAACCGCGATGCCGGCCTCGAGAGCCTGGATGACGACGTCCTGCAGCATATCGACGCTCATGGCGGCGATCATCAGAGCGCCGACGTTGCCGGCGGCGATGGCGTCTTCAACAAAGGTGACCTGCGCAGAGGGATCGCCCTGGGCGTCCTTCTTGACATAGGTCCAGCCCTGGCCCTGCATCACGGCGCCCATGGCGTCGTTGATCCAGACAAGGCCTTCCGCGCCCGTCGTGGGCAGGATGGACCAAACTTCCTTGTTGCCGTTCCAGGTGAAGTCGACCGTGATCTTCTCGATGACTTCCTCGGTTTCCTCAGCGGTCTCCTCGGTCTCCTCGGCGGGAGCCTCGGCGCCGCCCAGCTGTGCCTCGATGGCGTCGAGACGGGACTCGATGTCGTCGAGCTGTGCCAGTGTGGCTTCGTCCAGACTGGCCGTGCAGGCACACAGGCTGAACATCATGGCGATGGCCATGATCAGTGCAAGAGCTTTCTTCATCTTGTTTTTCCTTTCCTTGAAATGATTTGCTTTATTGATACAGCAGCGCAGCGCTGATATATCCCCAAAGGAGGGTCATCGCGGTCCTGCCGCGATGCAAAAAAGGGGCGCCCCTTTTGTGTGGGTTTTTGGCGCAAAACGTGACAAAAGGGCGCCAAGCGCCCATAAATGTGTTTGCGCTGATATTTTAGCGAGTACATTATAGATGTTTGCCTGACAAATGTCAAGGAAGCCATTTGTGAAATAACTATAAACAAAGGCAGCTTTTTCCGCCTAATTTTAATATGTATAGACAGCCGCGCCGCCCATTTCTTTAGCGGAATAAAGCATTTGAAATTTTCTTTTAAAAAAATTTCATTTTCCTCTTGCATTTTTCTTTTCCGTGTTTTATAATGCGTCCATGCTGAAATTTTCGGTAAGAAATTTTTCAAATATCACAGGAGGAACCAAACCATGAAAAAGATTCTCGCACTCATTCTTGCAATGATGATGCTTCTCGCGCTGTGCGCCTGCAGCGACACCGCCTCCACCGACGGCAAGGCAGAAGCTCCCGCGGCCGACACCGTGGAAGAGACCACCGCCGCGGCGGACGATGCCGCGGACGACGCGGCCGACGCCGACGCGCTTGATCTGTCCAGCGTCTCCGCCAACCTGACCATGGGCACCGGCGGCGAGTCCGGCACCTACTACGCCTTCGGCGGCACGCTGGCCAACTACATCGGCCAGAAGACCAAGATCGCCATCAACACCGTTTCCACCGGCGGCACCAAGGCCAACATCGTTGGCATCGACGACCTGCTGTATGAGCTGGCCACCGTTCAGTCCGACGTTGCCACCTACGCCTACAACGGCACCAACGGCTTCGAGGACGGCGCTTACACCAGCTTCCGCGTGCTCGGCGCTCTGTATGCTGAAACCGTTCAGATCGTCACCTGCGACCCCGCCATCAAGAGCGTGGCCGACCTTGCCGGTAAAGACGTCTGCGTCGGCGACGTGGGCAGCGGCACCTACTTCAACACCGTTGACATTCTGGCCGCCTACGACATGACCCTGGACGACATCAACCCCGTTTACCAGTCCTTCGGCGACTCCACCGAGTCCATCAAGGACGGCAAGATCGACGCCGCGTTCATCTGCGCCGGCGCTCCCACCACCGCTGTGGCCGACCTTGCCACCGCCAAGGATGTTTACCTTGTCTCTATCGACGACGAGCACATGCAGAAGCTGCTCGACGCCTGCCCCTGGTACGCTTCTCTGACCATTCCCGCCGGCACCTACGCCACCTTCGATGAGGATGCCACCACCATCACCGTCAAGGCCACTCTGGTCTGCTCGGCCGATCTGGATGACGACGTGGCTTACGCCATCGTGGCCACCATCTTCGACAATGTCGACGACATCGCCGAGCTGCACGGCAAGGGCGCGGAGCTCGATCTCACCTTCGCCACGGACGGCATCGCCGTTCCCTTCAGCGCCGGCGCTGCCCGCTACTACGCGGAGCACGGCATCGAAGTTGCCACGGACTGATAACGCGGCATCCACTGCATGACACGAGGCGTGCCGCTGAAAACGCGGCACGCCGTTATATGTTCTGAATCGGAGGTAAATAATCTATGGCTTTGCACGACAAAGACACAGACGAAAAAGTTGTTTCCGCCACATCCGGCCCCATGGGCGATGGCAACGACTTTGACCAGTCCGCTGTGGACGAGGTCATGAAAAAATACGACCGCGAATCCAACACCCGCGTTTGGGAAGGCTGGCAGAAGTGGGCCGTTTACGGCGTGATGGCCGCATTCGCCCTGTTTGTGCTGTATGTCACCCTGTTTGCCACCTGGCTCGATCTGGTGCGCTATCCCTCGTTCGTCGCCGGCATTCTGCTGTGCGGCTATCTGATGTACCCGATCAAAAAGGGTATGCAGCATGTAAACCGCATCCCCTGGTACGACTGGATCATTCTGATCCTGGGCACCTTCGCGTTTTTGTACATCGCGCTCAACGCCCACGATCTGACCGTCCGCGCCGTGGGCTACAAATCCCTCTACTGGTACGAATACGCCATCGGCATCATCGGCGTTCTGGCGCTGATGGAGCTGTGCCGCCGCGCGGTGGGCATTCCCATTTTGTGCGTGGCCGGATTCTTCCTGCTGTATGCGCTGTACTATTTCTGGTTTAACAAAGACCTCGGCTTTGCCAAGGCCGTCAGCCAGATGACCTACCGCCTGATGTTCACCACAACCGGCGTTTTGACCACACCCATTCAGGTTTGCGCGAAGTTCATCGTTGTGTTCATCATCTTCGGCGCGTTCCTTGAGCGCACCGGCATCGCAAACTTCTTCATCGACATCGCCAACTGCCTGTTCGGCTCCGCGGCCGGCGGCCCGGCCAAGGTGGCCGTGGTCTCCTCGGCTCTTTGCGGCATGGTATCCGGCTCGTCCGTTGGCAACACCGTGACCACCGGCTCCGTGACCATCCCGATGATGAAACGCACGGGCTACAAGCCGGAATTTGCCGGCGCCGTGGAAGCGGCGGCCTCCACCGGCGGCCAGATCATGCCCCCCGTCATGGGCGCGGCGGCCTTCCTGATGGCCGAGTATGTGGGCGTGCCCTATTCCAACATCATCGTGCGCGCCATCCTGCCCGCGTTTTTGTACTTCCTCGGCATCTTCATCGGCGTGCACCTCGAGGCCAAGAAGATGGGTCTGCACGGTCTTTCCCGCGACCAGCTGCCCGTGTTCAAGCACCTCATCAAGGACAGCTACCTGCTGCTGCCGCTGATCATTCTGGTCTATCTTGTCTCCTCCGGCACTCGCACCATGGCCTTCTCCGCCGCCATTGCCATCATCTTCGCCGTTGCGGCGGCCAACTTCAAGCGCAACCCCGCCATGGCCTCCATCGGCGCGGCGGCCATTCTGGCCTACCTGTTCATCCCCCTGCCCGCGCTGGTCGGCACGCTGCTGCTGATCGTGGGCGTTCTGGCCTGCCTGATCTCCATGCTGAAAAAGGACGTCACCATGACGGCCGAGATCTTCTTTGACGCGCTGGCCAACGGCGGCAAGGGCTCCATCTCCGTGGGCGTGGCCTGCGGCATCGCCGGTATCATCGCCGGCTGCATCACCATGACCGGCCTTGCCTCCCAGATCATCTCCGGCGTCATCGCCCTGTCCGGCGGCAGCAAGTTTGTCGCCATGCTGCTGACCATGATCTGCTGCATCATCCTCGGCATGGGCGTTCCCACCACGGCCAACTACTGCATCATGGCCTCCACCTGCGCGCCCATCCTGATCCAGCTCGGCGTGCCCACCATGGCGGCCCACTTCTTCGTGTTCTACTTCGGCATCGTGGCCGACATCACGCCGCCGGTCGCTCTCGCAGCCTACGCCGGCGCCGCCATCGCCAAAGCAAACCCGATGCGCACCGGCTTCAATGCCACCAAGCTCGCCATCGCGGCGTTCATCATCCCGTTCATCTTCGGTCTCAACCCCGCGATGCTGCTGATCGACACCTCCGTGCTGGAGGTCATCCAGATCATCATCACCTCCACCATCGGCATGATCGGCGTGGCCGCCGCGCTCGAGGGCTATCTCAAGGGCTCTCTCGCCTGGCCGCTGCGCATCCTGATCGCCGCGGGCGGTCTGCTGCTGATCGATCCGGGCACGATGACCGACATCATCGGCATCGTGGTCGTGGGCGCGGTGTTCGCCTTCCAGTTCATCCGCTCGAAGAAGACCTCCGCTGCCGCCGCGTAACGGCGCGGACGCCTCAACCGTATAACGAAAACGCTCCGAAGAAATTCGGGGCGTTTTTTATATAAATTTTTCTCCGCAAATAATCAAAAGGGGCTTGACATATACTATGAACTGTGGTAAATTAGCACTCGAGAGAAAAGAGTGCTAGCAAGAGAGAGGCGAGTTTGCCAGGCATGAGCATCAGCGACCGTAAAAAAAGAATACTCACCGCCATCGTGGAAGGCTACATCGCCACGGCGGAGCCGGTCGGCTCGAAATCCCTGGCCGACATCATCGGCTGCTCGAGCGCCACGATCCGAAACGAAATGGCGGAGCTGACCACACTGGGGTATCTGGAGCAGACCCACACCTCCTCCGGCCGCGTGCCGACAGCCAAAGGCTACCGGCTGTATGTCAACGAGCTGATGGAGCGGCAAAAGCTCTCCACAGAGGAAACGGAGGCCATCGCCCGCCGCCTTGGCGACAAGGAGCACCAGCTTGACAAGCTGCTCGACGAAGCCGGCGCGCTCACCAGCGCCCTGACCCAGTATCCGGCCTACGCTGTGACCGTGCAGGAGGCCGTGACCGCCAAGCGCTTCGACTTCATCTATGTCGACCCCAACACCTTCATCATCGTGCTGCTGCTTTCGGACAATTCCGTGAAAAACAAACTGGTACATCTGCCGTTTTCCATGCAGCAGGACATGATCCAAAAGCTCTCCACCCTCTTTAACGCAAACTTCACCGGCCTTTCCGACGAGGAAATAAGCGATGAGCTCATCGCCTCCACGGAGCGCGCCGCGAACGACGGCTATGGTCTGGTGGCCGTGGCTGCGAGCTTTCTGATCGAATCGCTCACGACCGGCCGCGCCGGACAGGTGAAGATCAAGGGCACCAGCCATCTGCTGGCCCAGCCGGAATACCGCGACCCGGACAAAGCCCACGAGCTGATGCGCTTCATCTCCGATGGCGACAGCCTTCTGCGCGATCTGCCGGCCATGCCGGAAACCGACAACGGTCTGCGCGTGACGATCGGGCCGGAAAATCTGGCCGAGGAGCTGAAGGATTCAAGCGTCGTGATGGCCTCGTACAACGCCGGCGGCGGAATGCGCGGCTATATCGGCGTGGTGGGTCCCACGCGCATGGACTATTCCAGCGTGGCCGCGCGTCTGAGCTGCATCGCGGACGGTCTGAGCCGGATGCTGGCCGCAGGCGATGTGCCCTCGGGACTGAATAATAAATTGGTATTAAAGGAAACGGATAAACATGAGCAATAAAAAGAACCCGCCCGAAGAAAAGAACGAAAACGTGGAGGAAGTCGTGGAGGAGACCACCGAAACGACCGAAGCGCCGGCCAAAACCGAGGCCGACACCCTGCGCGAGCAACTGGCTGAGCAAGACGACAAATATCTGCGTATGCTCGCCGAATACGATAACTTCCGCCGCCGCAGCCGTCTGGAGCGCGAGAACATCTACGCCGACGTGCGTGCGGACACGGTGGTAAAATTCCTGCCGGTGTACGACAATCTCTCCCGTGCCGCCGAGCAGGAGACCGATCCCGAGGCCAAAAAGGCCGCCGTGGCCATCTTCAACCAGTTCAAAGGCGTTCTGGAAGGCCTTGGCGTGACGGAGATCGAGGCCGTGGGCCAGAAATTCGACCCCGCGCTGCACAACGCGCTGCTGC
>CAYROZ010000017.1:0-20535 GCA_964426125.1 uncultured Oscillospiraceae bacterium | reverse complement strand
GGACGCTCTGACTAAGGCGATCGGCCTGCTGCTGTTTGCGGCCATGCTGTGCTACATAGGCTTCGCCGTGGCCCGCCGGGTCACGCGCGGGGTCCAAACGGCGCGCGCCGCAGAGGCGGAGGTCGTACTCAGCGTGGATATGACCGGCCTGGTCGTTCGCCCGGAGCAGCCCGTTTATTCCGATAAGAAAAACATCGATGTGACCGCCGCTGACGGACAGCGTGTCGCCGCCGGGGAGACCATCGCCACGGCCTACGCCTCGCCGCAGGCGCTCGACCGGGCCGCGCAGCTGCGCTCGCTGAGCGAGGAGCTGACGCTGCTTGAAAGCCAGCCGGAGCCGTCCGCGCAAACCCAGCCCGGCGCGGTTTATGGCTCGCTTGACCGGTTGGCCGCCGCCGTGCAGAGCGGCGATCTGGCTGCCGCTGCCGCGGAGAGCGAGGTAACGGCGGAGCTGCTGCTGCCGGCCGGGGAAACGGCGCAGGCGGACGGCGATTATCTGCGCGCGCTGAAAAACCGCTACAACAGTCTGCTGGCCGCCGAGGTGCGCGACAGCGAGACCATCGCGGCGCCCTATGCCGGGCTGTTCGGCCGCGTGACGGACGGACTGGAATCGCTCACACCGGACGACGCGCTTGCGCTCACGCCAAGCGCGCTGCGCGCATATATGCAAACCGGCAGCACGCCGCAAAAGGGTGCGATCGGCAAGCTGGTGGACGGCTTCACCTGGTATTACGCCGCGCTGCTGAGCGAGGAGGACGCGGCGCGTCTGGCCGTGGGCGATGAGCGCTCGCTGCAGTTTTCGCGCTATTGCGCCGCGCCGCTGCGCGCCCGCGTGGAGGCGATCAGTGCGGCGGAAAACGGCGAATGCGCGGCGGTTTTTTCCCTGCGCGAGGGCATGGCGGAGCTTCTGTCCGCCCGGCGGGCGGCGGCGGCGCTGGAATTTGAAAGCTACAGCGGCATCCGCGTGCCGTCGAAGGCGCTTTTCCGCTACTGGGTCGGCTACATGGCCGAGGAGGATGCGGCGCAGCTGGCCCCCGGCGATGCGCTGGTGTTCATGAAAGGCAGCTGGCGCGTGGATGTGGCCGTGTCGGAGATTGGCAAGGCCGACGAGGACGGGCGCTGTCAGGTCGTGGTATACTGGCCGTGGACGCAGGAAAATGCGCCTCCCACCACTGCGAAGGACGCCGCGCTGGCCGCAGCGGACACCGGCGCGGGCTACTACGCCGCCGACCATTACGACGCCGAAACGCAGCAGAGCTGTCTGTGCGTGTTCACAATGACGGGCCGGCAGGCCGAGCGGCGCCGGGTGACGCTGGTATACGAGGGCGATGAGTTTGTTCTGCTCACCTCGCAGGGCGACGACGCGCTGCGCGCGGGCAGTGAGATCATCGTGCAGGCGGAGACCCTGTACGACGGACATGTCTTTGACTGAAGGACAGAAACAGGAGAGAGAACCATGAGCATTGCCGACAATGTGAAGGATGTACTCGAGCGCATCGACCGTGCGGCGGACGGACGGGCCGTCACGCTGGTGGCGGCGGCAAAAACCAAGCCGACGGCGGCCGTGCGCGAGGCGATCGCCGCCGGGGCCCTCGTCATCGGGGAGAACCATGTGCAGGAGATCCGCCAAAAGGGCGCCGAGGGCGCGTACGACGGCGCGGCGGTGCATCTGATCGGGCATTTGCAGAAAAACAAGGTGCGTTACGTCGCGGGCAGGGTGGCCATGATCCAGTCGGTCGATTCCGTGGAGCTTTTAAAGCTCATTGCGGCGCGCGCGGCGTCCATCGGCGCGGTGCAGGATGTGCTGCTGGAGATAAACATCGCGCGCGAGGCGACCAAGACCGGCGCGCTGCCGGAGCAGCTGCCGGAACTGCTGGAAACGGCGGCGGGACTGAGCGGCGTGCGGGTGCGGGGACTGATGGCCATCCCTCCGGCGGGCGCGGGCAGTACTTATTTCTATAATATGCAAAAGCTTTTTGTTGACAACGCGGGCGAAAAATACGATAATGTCAACATGGACTTTCTGTCCATGGGCATGTCCGGCGATTTTGAACAGGCCATCCGCGCGGGCGCAAATCTGGTTCGCGTGGGCAGCGCCATCTTCGGCGCGCGTGACTATGCCCGGCCTGTGAAAGACCAAGGAGGGATCGAATGAGTCTTTTCGATGAAATACGGAAACTCACGCAGCCTTACGACGAAGGCGAGTTTGACGAGGATACACAGCCCGAGACCGACAGCGAGCCCACGGTCGTGGCCTCCCGCCGCGACGGCGCGGCCCCCATGCGGGACGACACGATCCGGAGAAACCCGTTTTATGCCGAGCCCGAAACGGTCTCTCCGGCGCCGGAGGCGCGCGATGTTGTGTATCAAAGAGAAGAGCGCGAAGCCGAGAGCGACCGGGCCCCTTCCGCTGCCGCGGCGCGCGAGAGCGCGGTCACCATCGGCGCGGAGGCAAAGCTGCAGGTCGTGACCGTCAAGCCCAACCGCTATGAGCAGATGTCCGCCATTGCCGACCACATGATCGCCCACCGCACGGTGGTCGTGAATCTGGAGGCCGCGCCGAAGGAAACGGCCCGCCGAATGGTGGATTTTCTGGCCGGAGCGACCTATGCCGTGGGCGGCGAAATGAGAAAGGTCGCCATCAACACCTACATCGCGGCGCCTTATAAGATCGGCGTTTTGGAAGTGCTGGCCGATGAACTGGAAAACAACGGCGTGAGCTTTTATTAACAGAAATAAAATTCAGGAAAGGGATTGTGCGATATGATTACTCCTCAGGACATTCGGGAAAAAGCGTTTGACCGTGCCGTTCGCGGCTATGACATGGAGATGGTGGACGAGTTTCTCGACGAGATCGCCGACGACTATGTTGAGCTGCAAAAGGAAAACAGCGCGCTGAAAAGCAAGATGCGCGTGCTGGCGGAAAAGATCGAGGAATACCGTCAAACCGAGGATTCCATGCGTCTGGCCCTGCTGAGCGCGCAGAAGATGAGCGCCCAGATCGAGGCGGAGGCGAAGGAGCGGGCGGAAAAGCTGCTGCGCGAAGCGCAGACCAAGGCCGACAACGCCGCGCGCGAGGCCA
Source organism: uncultured Oscillospiraceae bacterium (assembly GCA_964426125.1). Taxonomy (GTDB): domain Bacteria; phylum Bacillota; class Clostridia; order Oscillospirales; family Oscillospiraceae; genus CAJOIG01. Next base: position 17,453 of record CAYROZ010000017.1, on the reverse strand, counting down.
AGGCCAGCATCGCAAACGAAGTTGCAAAGCTGAAAAAGGCGCAGGAGAGCACCCAGCGCTACGTTGACCACATGACCGCCGTTTGCCAGAAGCAGATCGAGTTCTACGGAAAGCTGGCCGAGGCGCAGCTGGTGTCCGCGCCCAAGGCGGAGGACGCCCCGGCGGAGCAGCCGACGGAAGAAGAGGAAGAGGAAACGGTGCGCGCCATCGAGGATTCCGCCGTGAAGGGCGCGCTGAAGGAGCCGGAGGCCTCCATCAGCCTCGATGCGTTCCTGGACGGCGGCGAGGAGGAGCCGACGCGTATGTACTCCACGGACGGCAAAAAGCGCAAGCGCAGCCGCGCGGACTACCTCTTTGACGACGAAGATTGATAACGAGCGCGGTGAGGGAGGGCATCAGCCCTCCCCACGCGTACTTTTTTGACTACTACAACACTTACGGAGAATAGATAACATGGACTACAATGCAACGGTAAATCTGCCGCGTACCGATTTCCCCATGCGCGCGGGACTGCCCAAGCGCGAGCCGGAGATGCTGGCCGCGTGGGAGCAGCTTGATCTTTACCACGAAATGCTCAAGCGCAACGAGGGCAAGCCCGACTTCGTGCTGCACGACGGCCCTCCGTTTTCAAACGGCGCGCTTCACATGGGCCACGCGCTGAACAAATGCCTCAAGGACTTCATCAACCGCTACAAATCCATGAGCGGCTACCGCGTGACCTACACCCCCGGCTGGGATAACCACGGCATGCCCATCGAGTCGGCCATCATCAAGGAGCAGAAGCTCAACCGCAAGGCCATGAGCGTTTCCGAGTTCCGCAGCGCCTGCCAGGCCTATGCCGACCACTACATCGATGTGCAGCGCGAGGGCTTCAAGCGCCTGGGCGTGCTGGGCGACTGGGACCATCCCTACAAAACCATGGACCCCAAGTTCGAGGCGGCCGAGGTACGCGTTTTCGGCAAGATGTACGAAAATGGCTACATCTACAAGGGCAAAAAGCCGGTTTACTGGTGCCCCAAGGATGAAACCGCGCTGGCCGAGGCGGAGATCGAATACGCAAACGACCGCTGCGAGTCCATCTATGTGAAGTTCCGCGTCACGGACGACCACGGCCTGCTTTCGCCCATCTGCCCGCTGGACGAGCTGTACTTCGTCATCTGGACCACGACCACCTGGACCATCCCCGGCAACCTGGCCATCTGCCTCAATGCCGATCTTGACTACGTTCTGGCCAAGCAGCCCAACGGCGAGGTTTACATCGTGGCGGAGGGCCGTCTCGAGGCGCTCAAGCAGGTCACGAACATCGAAGGGTTTGAGATCCTGGCCCGCTTCAAGGGCGCGGAGCTTGAGCTGATGCGGGCGCAGCACCCGCTGTTTGACCGCGAGAGCGTGGTCATCCTTGGCGACCATGTTACGCTTGATGCCGGTACCGGCTGCGTCCACACCGCTCCCGGCCACGGCCAGGAGGACTATGAGGTCTGCCGCCGCTACGACCAGTCCGGCAAAACGGACATCGGCATCGTTGTGCCCGTGGACGACCGCGGCCGCATGAACGAGCTGGCCGGGCCCTATGAAGGTCTGACCACGGACGAGGCCAACAACAAGATCTTTGCCGATCTTCTCGCCTGCCGCGCGCTGCTCGCCAGCGAGACCATCGAACACCAGTACGCCCACTGCTGGCGCTGCCACAGCCCCATCCTCTACCGCGCCACGGACCAGTGGTTCTGCTCCGTTGACGCCTTCAAGGAGGACGCCGTCCGCGCGGCGAAAAAGGTGCAGTGGAACCCCGAGTGGGGCAAAGAGCGCATGGAGGCCATGATCCGCGAGCGCGCCGACTGGTGCATCAGCCGCCAGCGCCGCTGGGGTCTGCCCATCCCCGTGTTCTACTGCGGCGACTGCGGCAAGCCCGTTTGCACGCCGGAAACCATCGATTCCGTTTCCAGGATCTTTGCGGAAAAGGGCTCGAACGCCTGGTTCGATCTGGAGGCGTCCGCGCTGCTGCCGGAGGGCTTTGTGTGCCCGCACTGCGGCGGCAGGATCACGGAAAAGGAAACCGACACGCTCGACGGCTGGTTCGATTCCGGCTCCACGCACATCGCGTCCATGGAGCTTGACAGCCCCGGCTGCTGGCCCTGCGATATGTATCTGGAGGGCGGCGACCAGTTCCGCGGCTGGTTCCAGTCCAGTCTTCTCACCGGCGTGGCCGTCAAGGGCGAGGCGCCCTACCGCAATGTGCTGTGCCACGGCTGGACCGTGGACGGCGAGGGCCGCGCCATGCACAAATCCCTCGGCAACGGCATCGCTCCCGATGAGATCATCGTGAAATACGGCGCGGATCTTGTCCGCCTGTGGGCGGCAAGCGCGGATTTCCGGCTGGATATGCGCGCCTCGGACGGCATCTTCAAGCAGCTTTCCGATAAGTATCTCAAGATCCGCAACACCGCCCGCTATATCCTCGGCAACCTCGCCGGCTTCGATCCGGAAACCGACGCCGTGGCGCTTGAGGACATGAACGAGCTTGACCGCTGGGCGCTCGACCGCTGCGCGCAGATGATCGAAAAGAGCCTTGCGGCCTATGAAAAGAACGAGTTCTGGTCCGTCACCTACGCCATCCACAACTTCTGCGTGGTGGATATGTCGAACGTGTATCTGGATGTCATCAAGGACCGCCTGTACTGCGAGGGCGCAAACAGCCTGCAGCGCCGCAGCGCACAGACCGCCATCTGGCTGATCCTCGACGCGATGGTTCGTCTGCTGGCGCCGATTTTGTCCTTCACGGCCAACGAGATCTGGCTGGCCATGCCGCACCGCGCGCAGGACGACGCACGCCATGTGATGCTCAACGATATGCCGTCCGGCCACGGCGAGTGGCTGCTGGATGACGACAAGCGCGCTTACTGGGACGAGTCCATCCGTCTGCGCACGGATGTGAACAAGGCGCTGGAGCTGGCGCGCGCGGAGAAGACCGTGGGCAAGCCCCTCGACGCAAAGGTGCGCATCCACGTCGGAGCCGCGGCGGAGGATGCCGTCAAGCGCATCGCCGGCCAGCACTTCGAGGCGTTCTTCATCGTTTCCGAGGTGGAGTTCATCTCCGGCGAGGGCCCCGGCTGGGCCGGCACGGAGTTCGCCGGTGTGAACATCGAGGTTTCGCCGTCTCAGCTGCCGAAGTGTGCCCGCTGCTGGACCCACAGCGCCACGGTTGGCCAGGATGCGGAGCATCCCGAGCTGTGCGCGCGCTGCGCGGCGGCTCTGCGCGCGTGAGCAATGCCCTGTGTCCGCGCTGCGGCGCGGGCGCGATAGGAGGAGGAAATAAATGACCTATGCCATAGTGACCGTCATCGTGCTGATACTCGATCAGCTTTTGAAATTCTGGACAACGAAAAACATCCCGCTGCTGCCCGCCGACCCCACGGCGGAGCAGATCGCGGAGTCGATCCACGAGCTGATCCCCGGCTTCATCCACCTGACGAACATCCATAACGACGGCGCCGCGTTCAGCATTCTGGAGGGCGCGCGCTGGTTCTTCGTTGTCATCACGGTGGTCTTTGTCATCGCGGTGGTGGTGCTCATCTCGCAGGAGATCATCCGCGGGCCGCTGGGCCGCTGGTCGGCGGTGCTGGTGATGGCGGGCGCCATCTCCAACGGGCTGGACCGCGCGCTGTACGGCTATGTGGTGGATATGTTCGAGTTTGAATTCATGAACTTCGCCATTTTCAATCTGGCGGATATCTTCATCACGGTCTGCGGCATTCTGTTTTGCATTTACATTCTGTTTGAAAAGCCCTCGCCGGAGGAAATGGAAGCCGGACAGGGCGGCGGATTGCTGGTCATGCTGCAAAACAGCCGCAAGGGCAAGCGTGCCCCGGCGCGCGGCAGCCACAGCACCGGCCGCCGTGTGCGCGAGCCGGAGGAGGAGCTGGGTGCCGTGGAGCTGCGCTCGCAGGAGGAAGAGCCCGCGCGCCGCAGCCGCAGCGAACGCCGCCGCAGCCGCGAGGCCTCGCCGCTGGACGCCATCCCCAAGCGCGGCGAACACCGCAGTCTGGCCGATGAGCTTGCGTCCATCAATGCCGACGATCCCTTTGCCGAGTGGAACGACGGCGCGGAGGAAAGCGAGCCGCCCGCAGCGAAAGCGGAGGAGCCCGCGCCCCAGAGTGCGCCCCAGAGCGCGCCGGTGGAAAAAACCGATCCCCTGTCCTTCGGCGACGATCTGAGCTTTGATCTGGAGGACATTTTGTCCGAGTTTGGCAATGGGGAATAAAAGCTTTGAGCTGCAAGTGCAGGAGAGCGGCGAGCGCATCGACGCTCTCCTTGCGCGTTTAAGCCCGGAGCCGCTCAGCCGCAGCGCGGCGGCGAAGCTGCTGGAGAGCGGCGCGGTTTTGGTCAATGGCGCGGCGGCGGCGAAAAACTACCGCGTGAGAGCGGGGGATGTCGTTTGCGCAACGCTTTCCGAGCCGGTGCAGGCCGAGGCGGTGGCGCAGGATATTCCGCTGGACGTGGTGTATGAGGACGGCGATCTGATCGTTGTCAACAAGCCGCGCGGACTGGTGGTGCATCCCGCGCCCGGCCACGCCGACGGCACGCTGGTCAATGCGTTGCTGGCCCACTGCGGCGACAGTTTATCCGGCATCGGCGGCGTTTTGCGTCCCGGCATCGTGCACCGACTGGACAAGGACACCTCCGGTCTTCTGATCGCCGCGAAAAACGACGCGGCGCACGAGCATCTGTCCGCCCAGCTGAAGGACCGCAGCCTTTCGCGTATATACGAATGCGTTGTGCAGGGCGGCTTTAAAACCGAAAGCGGCACGGTGGACGCGCCCATCGGCCGCGACCCGAGAGACCGCAAGCGCATGGCGGTCACACAGAAGAATTCCCGCCCGGCGGTCACGCACTGGCAGCTCATCGCCCGCCACGGGGCCTACAGCCACATCCGCTGCCAATTGGAAACCGGGCGCACCCATCAGATCCGCGTCCACATGGCCCACATCGGCCACCCGCTGCTGGGCGACACGGTTTACGGCGGCCGCGCCGCCATGGGGCTGGAAACGCAGTGCCTGCACGCGCGGGGACTGAAATTCATCCATCCGACCAGCGGCGAGGCCATGGAGATATGGACCGAGCGGCCGGACTGGTTTGAGCAGGTTTTGCAAAGACTGCCGTAGACACGGCGGCGGAAAGATGCTATACTGCAAAAAGAAAAACCAAACAATATATAAAGAGGAGAAGGAAACCATGAAAAAGCTGCTTGCTTTGCTGCTTGCGCTTGTGCTGGTCGTGGCCCTGTGCGCCTGCGGCCAGACCGAAACCCCGGCGGACTCGGATGCCTCCGGTGATCTGCAAACCGAGGAAAAGGCCCCGACGGAAGTCGCGGACGATTCCAGCGCGGACACCTATGTGCTCACGGACGACATGAAAAACGAGGGCGACGGCTCGCTCAACCAGGAGAAATACGAGCTTGCCATGGATTGCGTGGGCGAGAGCGTGGATGTGCTGTATGACACCATCGGCGAGCCCGAGGCGGAGCCGCACTATGCGTCGAGCTGCCTGGAAATGGGCGCGGAGGACGGCCAGCTGTACTACGACTCCGATGGGTTCTATGTGACCACGCTGAAAAACGCGGACGGCGAGACCGTGATGGGCGTCGTGACCTACGGCGGCTGAGATACTTCCCAATAGAACCGGAGAGGCTTCCCGAGCGGGAGCCTCTCTTTTTGCACAACAAAAAGGGTGCGAGGCTAAGCGCTTCGCACCCTTAAATTATATTTGGTTTTACGCGGCCGGTTCCGCCGAGGCGGCGGGCGCCGTGGTCGCGGATTGTGTGTCGTAGGCGTCGAGAATGTCGAGCATACGGTTGATCATCTCGTCGTCGGACAGGCGGAATTTGATCTCCACGCGGCGCGAGGCGTCGGCGTTGATGGTGCCGTCCGCGTTATACACGGGGTCGGAGAAGCTGCGGCCGCTCACGGTCACGAGCGAGCGGATGGATGCGAGCGTGTCGGCGTCGAACAGACTCTGGCTGTCGCTCAGGCAGTAATCCGCCACGGCGGCGGCACGCTCCTCAGACAGGCGCAGGTTGAAAAGATAGGTGCCGACGGTGTCGGTGTGGCCTTCGATGATGATCTCGGAGATGTGGTCGATGTAGTCGTCGGACAGCACGACCGAGAAATACTTCGGCAAAAACTCACTCAGCGTGGCCTTGCCCTCGGAGGCCAGATAGCTCTCGCCCAGCGCGAACAGCACGCTTGAATCGAGCAGGATCGCGCCGGTGTTTTCGTCGATGGAGATGTTCAGATCGGTGCCGGCAAACTCCTTGGACAGAGCTTCCACCAGATCGCGCTTGACGCCGATCACGTCCTCGAGCTGCTGCTGCTGGTTGGCGAGCAGGGTCTGCTGCGTGGTCAGCAGGGCGGCGGAGGCGTTGAGCTGAAGCTTTTGCTGGTCCAGCTGCTCCTGCTGGGCGTCCAGCTGGGCCTGCTGCTCATCGAGCAGTGCCTGCTGCGCGGCGAGCTGATCCTGCTGCTGCTCGGAAAGATCCGCGTAGCTCAGCTTGGCGCTGATCTCCTCCTCCAGCTGGGCCTCGCGCGCGGCCAGAGCCAGCTCGCTTTCGTCGTAGGAGTTTTTCACGCCCATCAGCATCAACAGCGCACCGCAGATGATGAGGATAAAGGTCAGCAGCAGTCCGGCCATCATGTCGGAATAGGACTGCCAGAAGTTGTGGCCCTCGGTTTCCGGCTGGCCTCTGCGTCTTCTTGCCATGGCGCGCCTCCCTTAACCGAGCTTGCGGGAAGCCGCCGTGTTGAACTTGTCGAGCGCCTTGCGCGTGTCGGTCAGGGCGCTGAGAAGGTTGGAAAGCTCGCTTTTCAGACTCTTGTTGGCCTTCGTGATCTCCGTGTCGAAGCTCGTGGCGGTCTCCGGCAGGTATTTCAGACTGTCGCTCACGGCGGTGGATGCGGCCGTCAGCCGGCCCAGCGCGCTCGTCAGACCCGTCAGCTCGGAGTCAAAGCGCTCAAAGCTGCCGCCCAGCGCGGTCGTGAGCTTTTCGGAGGCGGTGGTCATGTCGGTGGCGTTCTTGTCGGCCACCATGCGCAGATTGTCCGCCGCGTCGATCAGCCGCTCGCCGGCGGATTCCAGCTGCTTGTGGATAAGCTCGGCGTCGTTGCGGCGATCCTCGCCCAAAACGGCCACCTGGCCGGTCAGAGCGCCCAGCATATCGGCCGATTTCTTTTCCAGCGATTCCGTGAAGGAAACGGCCATGGTGTTGAACGAGGCGATGGCCTCGGCGTTTTTCTCGGCGGCCTCCTGCGCGCTCTTGGCGGAGGCGGCCATCTCCGTGATGTAGGCGCGCTCGGTTTTGTGCAGCGCCTGATAGTCGTTCATGAAGCTTTCGATCTGCTTGAGCGAATCGAGCTGGCGGGCCGTGAGGGTGTCGGCATTGGCGGTGAAGGCGTCCACGCGCTCGATGATCAGCTGGGTGTATTTGCGGCTCTTTTCCAGATCGGCCTCCGCCACGGCCACGCTGTCGATGAGCTTGGAGATGGCGGCGGACATGTTCTTCTGCCAGGAGCTCAGCTCCGCCGTCTGCTCGCGCAGCTGCGTGAAGATGTTGCCCATGGAGCTGTTCATGGTTTGCAGGAAATAGGCCACGACCTTGTCAAGTCCCGAGCGCTGGTCCTCGATGGCCACGGACACATAGCCCTCCAGCGTGGTGCGAAGCTGCTCGACCACGGGCCGGATGGAGGCGGACAGACTCTCGCTCACGGCGCCGCCGATGTTCTCGGCCAGCCGCTCCAGCAGCTCGTTTTGCTCGGCCTGCAGGCGGATGAGCGCGTTTTCGCCGGCGCGGCCGTTCGTCGGGCGCACCAGCTCGTCGTAGCAGTCCTGGAAATCGTAAACGGAGCGCAGCGCCATGCTGAGCGTTCTTTTATAAATGAGTCCGAACACGATGGAATAGATCAGGCCGAAGATGGACGTGAGGAACGCGACCTTGATGCCGGCCATGAGCGTCTGCGTGCTCGTTTGCATCAGCTCCACGCTGGTGGCGTTGAAGCTGCGCAGACCGTACACAAGGCCGATGAAGGTGAACAGGATGCCAAGGCCGGTCATGATGCCGCCGATCTGGTCGCTGAACGGCTTGTGGGCCGTGGCGTAAACCAGCTCGTCGCTGATGTAGTCGGCCAGATCCGCGCTCACGGTGGCGGGATTCTGGCGGCTTTCGCGCTTGACCTGCTTGACGTAAGCGCCGTAGGCCTCGTCCAGCTTTTCGTGGCCGAACAGACCCTTTTTGCCGAATTCCTTCCACAGGGCGGCGGGGTCGCCGGCGCCGGCGCGGCTGCGGATGGTGTCGGCGGCCTCGTCCAGCGCGCAGGCCAGCTTGGCCAGGGGACGGGCGCTGCCGGCGAAATAGGCGGCGATAAAGCCGATGGCCGCGGCGTCAAAAACGCAGTTGAGGATGAAGTCGATCCAGCCCTCGCCGCTGCGCGTCAGCCAGAAAACCGCCAGCGACGCTGCAAAAACGAGAAGATAAAGGATGCGTCCGACGGTGTTGAGCGATTTGATCTTTCTGCCCATATAAGCACCTCCCAAAAGTCTCAATGCTATGTCTATTATAGTATAGCACATTCGATGCGAAACTACAATTATTACTAGTATTCCGCAAAAGGTGACATCGCGCCGACGCTGCGATTCGCGGACAAATGGGCGATGTGTGTAGGCGAAGGGCGGACATTTGTGAAAATGCAACAAAAATGCGCGCTTTAGTTGATTAAATCTTAAAAGATTTTCGCCCTTGACATTCGGCGTTTGCGGGTTTAATATTTGGGTAACTTCCAGAAAGGAGCTGCGTCATGAGCCGTTTTGTTTCCATGAACAACAATACGACCCGTCACACCGCCAACACCGGTGCGGCTTGCTCTGCGTGCGCTTCTTTCGCTTCTGTCATGATCATTCTTGCGGGCATCGCTGTTGCGATGTCCGTTTCTTTTATTCTGGGCCTGTCCCTGCAGGTACTGGGTCTGTGCATTATTATTGGCCTGGTCATTATTATGCGCCTTGACGGCGCGCAGAAGAATCGTCCCAAAGCGATGAGCATGAGCTGAATTTTTTCGTAAATGCAAGCCGGCTTCGTCCTTTCGGACGGAGCCGGTTTTCATTATAAACAAGTCAAAAATTTTTAATTTGGAAAAGGAGAACAAACATGAAAGTCAAGAAACTTCTCTGCATGGTACTTTGCCTCGTGATGGTATTGGCGCTGTGCGCCTGCGGCAGCGAGACTGCCGAGCCCGCCGAGAAAGAGCCCGAAGCTCCCGCTGCGGAAGCGGCCGACACCGCGGATACCGGCGACACCGCCGCGGCCGAAGGCGCGTTCAAGATCGGCATCTGCGGCCCGCTGACCGGCGCTGCCGCCATCTATGGCAATGCCGTTGTTAACGCCGCCCAGATCGCAGTCGACGAGCTCAACGCCGCCGGCGGCATGCAGTTTGAGCTGCAGGGCCAGGACGACGAGGCGGACGGCGAAAAGGCCATCAACGCCTACAACACCCTGCTCGACTGGGGCATGCAGGTCCAGGTCGGCCCCGTGATCACCGTCTCCGCCATCGCCGTTTCCGCCCAGGCTTACACCGACCGCGTGTTCTGCCTGACCCCCTCCGCCTCCTCCCCTGACGTCATCGACGGCAAGGACAACGTGTTCCAGATCTGCTTCACCGACCCCAACCAGGGCGCCGCTTCCGCCGACTACATGGCCGAGCACTACGCCGACGCGAAGGTCGCCGTGATCTACCGCAACGACGACGCTTACTCCCAGGGCATCCGCGACAGCTTCGTGGCTGAGTGCGGCGAAAAGGCCATCGAGGTCGTTTACGAAGGCACCTTCACCAACGACACCGCCACCGACTTCTCCGTTCAGCTGACCGCCGCGCAGGCCGCCGGTGCGGACCTCGTGTTCCTGCCCATCTACTACACCCCCGCTGCCACCATCCTCTCCCAGGCCAACGACATGGGCTATGCTCCCACCTTCTTCGGCGTGGACGGCATGGACGGCATCCTTTCCCTCGAGGGCTTCGATACCTCTCTGGCCGAGGGTCTGATGCTCCTCACTCCGTTCTCCGCTGATGCCGAGGACGAGAAGACCCAGGCGTTCGTGGCTGAGTACACCGCCCGCCACACCGACATCCCCAACCAGTTCGCCGCCGACGCGTATGACGCCGTTTACACCGTGGCTGCCGCTCTTGAGGCTGCCGGCTGCACGCCCGACATGAGCGCCGAGGAGATCTGCGACGCCATCGTGGCCGTGATGCCCACGCTGACCGTGGACGGCCTGACCGGCTCCGGCATGACCTGGGATGCCAGCGGCGCTGTTACCAAGGCTCCTATGGCTGTTGTGATCGAAAACGGCCAGTATGTGCTTCCCACCGCCTAAGCTTTTGCTGAGGCTATAAGCGATAAAACCCCTAAAACCGCAGGAAACTGCCGGGCTTTGTCCCGGCAGCTTTCCCGCGTGTTTGCGGCGGAAAGAAGGGCAGTTGCAGGAGAAAGCCCCTTTACACAAGGGAGCCTTGTGCGGAAACTGGTTTTCTTTCTGCCGCGAAAAACGGAAATAAAGAGGTGTTTTTATGGAATTTCTGTCCTATCTGGTCAGTGGGATCAGTCTCGGCAGTGTTTATGCCATCATTGCGCTGGGCTACACCATGGTTTACGGCATCGCCAAGATGCTCAACTTCGCCCACGGCGACGTGATCATGGTGGGCGGGTATATCTCGCTTTGCGCGATGAGCTATCTGGGCTTGCCGCCGGTCGTGTCGATCCTGCTCGCCATGCTCGTGTGCACGGTGCTCGGCGTGGTGATCGAGGCGCTGGCCTATAAGCCGCTGCGTTCGGCCTCGTCGCTGGCGGTTTTGATCACGGCCATCGGCGTCAGCTACTTTCTGCAAAATGCGGCGCTGCTCATCTGGGGCGCCAGTCCCAAGGTATATCCCTCCGTTGTGGGCGGCTCGCAGAGCCTGTTCGGCGGACAGCTGACCATCTCCAATATCTCCATCGTGACTGTGGCGGCCTGCGTTGTCATCATGATCGCGCTCACGATCTTCACCAGCCGCAGCAAAATGGGCAAGGCCATGCGCGCGGTGTCGGAGGACAAGGGCGCGGCGCAGCTGATGGGCATCAACGTAAACCGCACCATCTCGCTCACGTTCGCCATCGGCTCGGCGCTGGCCGCCGTGGCCGGCGTGCTGCTTTGCTCGAGCTATCCGACCCTTATGCCCACCACCGGCTCCATGCCCGGCATCAAGGCCTTCACGGCGGCGGTGTTCGGCGGCATCGGCTCCATTCCCGGTGCATTTTTGGGCGGACTGCTCATCGGCATCATCGAGGCGCTGGCCAAGGCGTACATCTCCACGCAGCTGGCCAACTCCATCGTGTTCGCGGTTTTGATCGTCGTGCTGCTGGTGCGGCCGGCGGGTCTGCTGGGCAAGTATGTGCCCGAGAAGGTTTGAGGTGGACGCTATGAAGAACAAGCTGCAAAACTTCTGGTCAACGCGCAAGAAGGAAAACAAGATCGACTACCTGACGTATCTCGGCGTGGTCGCGGTGTTCGTGGTGGTGAAGCTGCTGCAAAGCGGCGATATGCTCAACCGCTCGCAGACAAGCTGGCTGGTGCCCATCTGCGCGTATGTGGTGATGGCCGTTTCGCTGAACCTTACGGTCGGCATTCTGGGCGAGCTTTCGCTGGGCCATGCGGGCTTTATGAGCGTGGGCGCGTTCGCCGGTGTCATCGCCGCGCAGGGCCTGATAAACGTCATCCCCTCCGCGCCGCTGCGCCTTGCCATCGCCATTGTGGTCGGCGCCATCTTTGCCGGCATCGCGGGCTTTTTGATCGGCATCCCGGTGCTGCGTCTGCGCGGCGACTATCTCGCCATCGTAACGCTGGCCTTCGGCGAGATCATCAAAGAGCTCATCAACTGTCTGATCGTGGGCGTGGACAGCCGCGGCCTGCACATCATCTTTAACGTCACCGGCGCGAAAAGCGCGGCGGATCTGAATCTGCTGGAGGGCGGCACCGCCATCATAAAAGGCGCGCAGGGTGCGACCGGAACCAGCGTCATATCCACGTTCACGGCCGGCTTCATCCTTGTGATGGTCGCGCTGGTCGTGGTGCTCAATCTGGTCCGCAGCCGCTCCGGCCGTGCCATCATGGCCATCCGCGACAACCGCATCGCGGCGGAGAGCCTGGGTTTGAACATCACGAAATATAAGATGCTCGCCTTCACCGTTTCGGCGGCGCTGGCCGGTGCGGCGGGTGCGCTGTACGGCCTGAACTTCTCCAGTCTCGTGGCCACGAAGTTTGACTTTAACCTGTCCATTCTGGTGCTGGTGTATGTGGTGCTTGGCGGCCTCGGCAACATCTGGGGCTCCATCATCGCGGCGGTGGTGCTGTACATCCTGCCGGAGGCGCTGCGTGCGTTTGCCAGCTATCGTATGCTCATCTACGCGGTGGTGCTGGTGCTGGTCATGCTGGCCACGAACAACGCCCAGCTCAAGGCCCTGTTTGGCAAGCTGATCCCCAAACGCAAAGGAGGTGTGCCCGATGGCGAATGAATTTAAAAACTACAAGCGCGGCAAGCTCGCGCCCGTGCCGTCCAACGCGCTTATCCCCGAGCGCGACATGGACAAGACTCCCATTCTGGAGTGCCGCCATCTCGGCATCGATTTCGGCGGTCTGCACGCCGTGAAGGACTTCAACATCACCATCGGCCGCACAGAGATCGCCGGTCTCATCGGCCCCAACGGCGCCGGCAAAACCACCATCTTTAACCTGCTCACAAAGGTTTACCAGCCCACGCGCGGAACCATTTTGCTCGACGGCGTGGACACCGCCGGCAAAACCACCACGCAGATAAACCAGATGGGCATCGCCCGCACCTTCCAGAACATCCGCCTGTTCCCCAACCTCACGGTGGAGGACAACGTGAAGATCGGTCTGCACAACGAGACGAACTGCAGCACGGCGGCCTCCATTCTGCGTCTGCCGCGCTACTGGCGCTCCGAGCGCGTGGCCCACGAGCGGGCCATGGAGCTTTTGTCCATCTTCGACATGGAAAACGTGGCAAACGCCCAGGCGGGCAGTCTGCCCTACGGCGCGCAGCGCCGCCTTGAGATCGTGCGCGCGCTGGCCACGAATCCCTCGCTGCTGCTGCTCGACGAGCCCGCCGCCGGCATGAACCCCTCGGAAACGGCGGAGCTGATGGACAACATCGCCCAGATCCGCGACACCTTCAAAATCGCCGTGCTGCTCATCGAGCACGATATGAATCTGGTCATGGGCATCTGCGAGGGCATCGGCGTTTTGAACTTCGGCGAGCTGATCGCCAAGGGCAGCCCCGAGGACATTCAGGCCAACCCCGCCGTCATCGAGGCGTATCTCGGCAAAAAGAAGGAGGGCTGATCCATGCTGCTGGAAGTGAACAACATCAACGTCTACTACGGCGCCATCCATGCCATCAAGGACGTGTCCTTCTCCGTTGGCGAGGGCGAGATCGTCACCCTCATCGGCGCAAACGGCGCCGGCAAAACCACCACCCTGAACACGGTTTCCGGTCTTCTGCGCAGCAAAACCGGCTCCGTCACCTTTGACGGCAAGCCCCTCGGCCATGTTCTGCCGGACTCCATCGTGAAGCTCGGCATTGCCCACGTTCCCGAGGGCCGCCGCATCTTCCAGGAGATGAGCGTGCAGGAAAACCTTGAAATGGGCGCGTTCACGCGCTCGAAAACCGAGATCGCGCCGGGCCTTGAAAAGGTTTATGAGCTGTTTCCCCGTTTGGCCGAGCGCCGCCGCCAGGTGGCCGGCACGCTCTCCGGCGGCGAGCAGCAGATGCTGGCCATCGGCCGCGGGCTGATGAGCTCCCCGAAGCTGATCATGCTGGACGAGCCGTCCATGGGTCTTGCGCCCATTCTGGTCGAGCAGGTGTTCGACATCATCCGCCAGCTGCACAAGGCCGGGACCACCATCCTGCTCGTTGAGCAGAATGCCCAGATGGCTCTGGCTGTGGCCGACCGCGCCTATGTTCTGGAAACCGGCCGCGTCACGCTGAGCGGCACGGGCAAGGAGCTGGCCGAAAGCGAACAGGTGCAGAAGGCGTACCTCGGCGGCTGACGTCCTCGCGGACTGCGCTATGTCTCGCCTCCGCGTGTACGCGAAGGCTCGCTCGCTCCGTCGCTCGTCCTTTTCATACCCGAAACACTTCGTTGGTTTCGGGTATGATTTTTTAGGCGTGGTGGAGTATTGCTCCGTCGCGCCTCCTTTTCTGCGGCGATCCGCTTACGCTGGGTCCGCCGCAGAATTTTTGGGGGATACACAATAAAAAAATAATCCGAACGAAGATGCGGCGTGTGTCTTCGTTCGGATTTTTTTGTCACGATTGAATATCTCCGGCAGGGTGTACTTGACAACAGAATCTCCTTTGTCGGCGCAGAGAACAATGCCGATTGGTGGCGTGTCGCCTTCGTTCATCAATTCGCGGGTGTAGTAGTTCACATACATCTGCATCTGACCCAGATCCTGATGGGTGAGCTTGCCCATTTTCAGATCAATCAGGACAAAGCATTTCAGAATGTAATTGTAAAACACAAGGTCAATGAAGAAGTTTTGCCCATCCAGCGTGAACTTCTTTTGCCGTGCAACGAAAGAGAATCCGCGCCCAAGCTCCAACAAGAAGTGCTGCAAATGGTCAATCAGCGCCTGCTCCAATTCACCCTCATACACATGAGTGTCCGGCTGGATCTGTAAAAACTCCATCACATAGGGGTCTTTGACGATCTTCTCATATTCCGGCTTCGGCTCGGTGGTCTGTATCTCGGCTGCAACCAGTGCCTTGTCCTGACTGGCCAGAATGCGCTGATAGTACATGGTGTGGATCTGCCGCTCCAACTGGCGGACACTCCATGCAGATTTCGCGCATTCCTCGGCATAAAATGTTCTTGCTTTTTCATCGGGAACACGCATCAGCAGCCGATAATGCGACCAGCTCAATTCGCTCCACAGTGTGGAGCGAATTGGGAACGTACAATAGAACTGCCGCATATTTCGCAAGCCCTGTACGCTGAAGCCCTTTCCAAACTCGGCAGTCAACTGTGAAGAAAGGTACTCCAACAGGCGCTTGCCGTATTCCGCACGATCATTCTCGCCGCAGGCTTTATAAATCTGTTCGCCAATTTCCCAGTAGGTATTGACCATGGCGGAATTGACGGCTGCGCACAGCCTGTGCTGCGCTGACACGATGGACTGACGAATGGAATGATAGGTTTGTTCTGCATTTTGATTGAGTTGCAGTTGTGTATCCATATCGAACTCTCCTTGGCTTGGACGATCTGTCGTTATTATAACATAGGGTGCAAGAAGTGAACAATCAAAATACGCTGTTTAAGCTGTCGGGTTCCCTTGAAATATGTGTTAACGGGTAGGACAAAACGAGAACGCAGAGGCTAAAAAGATTGTAATATCAATGTTTTTTCGTGAGATATACTTTCAGTACGGCCTCAAGGCCGCCCGCCGCGCTCCTCAGTTCTCCAAGCGCTGATCGAACGCGATTTTACAACTCAAAACGCATCAAAAGCCCCGAAATCTGCGGATTTCGGGGCTTTTCTTATCGGCGCAAAGCCGCGCGGTGGACGCGTGGCTTTTGCCGGGCGGGTCACTGCATACGCTCGGCGATCGTTTGAAGGCTTAGCCCGCCGTAGCGCTCGGCAAACCGGTCGAAGGTGGTGTCCTCCGCCAGACCCAGACACGCGAATATTTCGTTCAGCATCTCGCGGTTTTCGGGACTTAAAAGACTGTCTCGGAGGATATAGTGTTGGTGCTTTTCATCGGGAACCGCCAGACGCGGGTCAATGCTTATAAAAACGCCGTGGGGTGAGGAATAATCGGCCAAAAGGTCTTTCAGCTTGTCCGACAATTGATCGAAGCGCAGACTTGTCTGCGCAAAGCCCCACTCAATATAGAGCGTATACTGCTCCATCGGTATCTTGCGCTGGATCGGATCGAGCTGAAGCTGATCGTTGTAGCGACGGTTGGGAGCGATTTTGGCGCATACGAAGTTAAACTCCAGATCCTCCGGCGCGAGCGTTTTGTGGTCAACGATGGTATGCGTGCCCCAGATGATGTCGTTGTCCGCCACGGTAAGCACGCGCCCAAGCGGAACCGAGCGCAGATCCTCCGCCTTTCGATTCGGGTCGTCCGTGACCTGGTGATACAGCCGCACCAGAATGGGAACCATCATCTTCTCCCGCAGACTATGTTTCTCGGGCAGTTCCGGCATCGCGTTCAGCTTTTTGATCGTTCCGGTGATGATCCCATAGCAGTAATGCGTCCGGTCAAGCTCCATGCGGAAAATGTCGCCGGGCCTGTATCGGACGGTGACCTTCTTTGCGTTCTGGAAGGCTTGGAGCTTGTCGAAATAATCGTCCCGGCAGGTGGCGATGTAGTGGTTCATGAACGCATGGAAATCGGCCTCCGATCGAATGGCCGCGACCGCATCCTCTTCGCCGATGGGGAATCTCTTGTTCGCCCGGGGGTTGTGCAGCCGCAGACGGCTATCCTTTCCCCCGTTGTAGCCGAGCGCCATCCGGCAGCCAAAGGGCGTTACGGCCTTGATGTTGGAGGCGGTAAGCGGCTTTGGCTTTCCCCGGGCGGTGAGCGGCAGCAGCCACTTTCGCCCGTTGGTTTGAAGCCTGGTGTCGTATTCCTCATAGCCGTCACGCTTTACGGTGCCATCCGCGAAAAGGAACCCGGTTTCGCCAATGACTTTCACGATGGTGTCGCCGTCAAAAAAGACGGTCACTCTGGTACACCACGCATTGGTTTTGCTGCAATAGGCCAAGGCGTCCCAATCCGCGGACAGCGCGGAAAGGCCGAGATAGCGCCGTTCCTCGTCGGTCAGCGTGATCATAAAACGATGGCCAAATATTTCTTCCCATTCAGCGGTCGTCATAGCGCAGCACCCCCTTTGTCTATATTATAGCAAGAGTGGAAAAAGAAGAAAACAATTTTTTCCTCAAAAAATAACAAACCCACGACCTAACGTAGTGGTCGTGGTTTTGAAAGGAAGAAGAACGCGGGCCGCGTCGGCACAAGCTGCGCTCAAGCGCTTCGGCGTAAACGCCAAAGCTAAATCGCTCCGCTGCGCCTCCTTTTCGGCATCGAAACGCTGCGTTGGTTTCGATGCCGATGAAAGCTCCGGTACACCACCGCAACTATAACAACACAGCAACCCAACGAAGTGGATGCTGTGTTGAAAGGAAGAAGAACGCGGGCCTGTGCGAGAGGCGTAGCCTCTGCACACCACCGCGTTCTTCTGACGTGGTCGGAGTGTCATTTAAGGATTTGATAAAATCCAGTAAAATCAATGGTTTGCAAGCAGCAAGCAAGGTGCTTTTATGCCAAAAACAAAGAAACGGCACAGTAGACC
>CAYROZ010000016.1:0-20695 GCA_964426125.1 uncultured Oscillospiraceae bacterium | reverse complement strand
GGGATATCTGATGCTCCGCTATGTGGACGGCGCGTGGAAATACTACGCCGTCACGGAGGCGGAATTTACCGCCGACGCCTACAAAAACACCGGCGTCATCTCCCCCAACAGCGCGGCATAAGCTTATTTTTAAAACCAACAGGCGCCGGATTCATCGGCGCCTGTGTTTGCGAAAGAGAATGTTAAAAATATTTCCCCGTTTGTTCATGCAATCGTCACATCTGTGAGATACTATAAGCATGAAAGCGCTCAAAGGCGCAAAACGAAAGCAGGGAGGCATCTTTATGAATGAAATGAACGAAAACAAAGTGCCGGAACCCGAACAGGAATCGACCGGCTATTTCCGCCCCGAGGAAAAGCACGAGGAATACAGCGACGCGGCCTATACCTCCATGTCCGAAAACGCGGGCTATGTGTACAGTCCCAGCCATAGCTGCGCCTCGGCGGGATCGGCTGAATATACAGCGCGGGAAAAGCCCGCAAGGCGTTGGTCCACGGGCGCGATCGTGGCGATCTGCGTGATCTGCGCGCTGGTGGCCGGGGCGCTCGGTGTGGGCGGCGCGTGGCTTTGGATGAGCCGCCAGGACACGGCGGAGGTGCTCCCCACGCTCGTGGAGGAAGAGGAGACCACGGTGAAGCAGAACACGGTCAAGCCCGTGCTCGTCACCAGCTCCACGCTCGATTCCAACATGATGACCGCCGAGGACATTTACGAGATGGCCTGCGAGCAGGTCGTTGGTGTGACCACGGAGATCACGGCCTACAATATTTTCGGCCAGCAGGTCAGCGGCGTGGTGTCCGGCACCGGCTTCATCATCACGGACGACGGCTACATCCTCACAAACTACCATGTGATCCAGGAGGCCTATGATGGCGGCTATGACATCGCCGTGCTCACGCACGACGGCACGGAATACGCGGCCGAGGTCGTGGGTGTGGAGAGCGAAAACGATCTGGCCGTTTTGAAAATCGACGCGGTGGGCCTTAATGCCGTCACGCTCGGCGACTCCAACGAAATGAAGGTCGGCCAGACCATTTACACCGTCGGCAACCCGCTCGGCGAGCTGGATTACACCATGACCACCGGCATCGTGTCCGCCATGGACCGCACCATCCGCACCGACTCGAATACCTCCGTGAATATGTTCCAGGTCGACGCGGCGGTCAACTCCGGCAACTCCGGCGGTCCGATCTATAACGTTTATGGCCAGGTCATCGGCATCGTAACGGCCAAATACAGCTCCACCGGCGTGGAGGGCCTCGGCTTCGGCATCCCCATTTCCGATGCCCACTACATCGCCAATGAGCTCATCACGAACGGCTATGTTTCCGGCAAGGCCTATATGGGCATCACGGTAGGCACCGTGTCGTCCAGCGCCGCGCAGTATTATAACATGGTCGAAGGCGCGATGGTGCAGAGCGTGACCGAGGGCGGCTGCGCTGAGGCAGCCGGCTTGCAGCCCGGCGACATCATCACCGCTGTGGGCGAGACTGCGATCACCAGCCAGAGCGAGCTGATCTCTGCCATCCGCAAGTATCACGCCGGCGACACGGCGCAGCTTACGGTGTTCCGTGCGCAGGAGTATTTGACCTTTACCATCACCTTCGACGAGGCGCTGCCCGAGGAGGAGACAAGCGAGGAGGGCGGTGCTGTGCAGAATGAGGACGGCAGCTACTCCGCCTCCGGCGAAATGGGCCCCGGCCAGTATTACGAATACCACGGCAACGTGGACCCCGGCGATCTGGAGGACTTCTTCGGCAGCTTCTTCGGCCGAGGGTGACAAAACGATATAGAAAAAGGGTGCGTTGGTTTTCCAACGCACCCTGGTTTTATATCTGCTTTTAATAGCCCACGATGGAGGCGCCGCCGTCGACCACGATGGTCTGGCCAGTGGTGTTGGCGGAGAAGTCCGAGCACAAAAACAGCGCTGCCGAGGCGATCTCGTAGGGCGTGTTCATCACGCGGCCCGTGGGCACATAGTTCATGATGGGGGGCGGGTTGCCGCCGGGACCCTCATGCGGCGTGACCACGCCGGTGTCAAAGCTGGCAGTGCCGCCGGGCGCGACCGCATTGACGCGCACGCCCATGTGGCCCCACTCGCTGGCCGCCTGCATCGAAAGCGCGACCACCGCGCCCTTCGACGCGCTGTACGCCGCCGAGCACATCGGGGGCACCATGCCGCGGATGCCGGCCATGGAGGCGATGTTCAAAATTGCGCCGCCGCCTGCCTTCATCGACTGCTTGACGACCTGCTGCATCATGAAGAAGCAGCCGCGCGCGTTGGTAGCGAACACGCGGTCAAAATCCTCGGCCGTCAGCTCCAGCGCGTCGCCGCCGGTCATCACGCCGGCCGCCTGGATCAAAACGGCGATCTCGCCCAGCTCAGAGCGGATGCGCTCGACCACGGGGGCGATGGCGGCGGGATCGGACACGTCCAGCGCGTAGGCGTGCACATCGCCCTTGTCCGCGAGCATCTGTGCGGCCTGTTCGATCTTGGCGGCGCTGCGGCCGACCATGGCCACGGTGGCGCCGGACTGGGCCAGCATATCCGCGCAGGCAAAGCCGATGCCGCTGCCGGCGCCGGTGACAACGGCTACCTTGCCGGTAAAATCAATGTTCATGAAGTTTCCTCCTGGTATTTTGTTTGTGATATTGTAACGCAAAACCGCGCCCGGCGCAAGAGCCGTGTGCGGAGGCCGGCTCTTTACAGCGCGGGAAGAAAAGATTATAATGGAACAAAGAAATGGAGGCATGAATTATGGTCGAAAGATCGGATTTTTATGGCTATGAAAAATACACGATCCGCGTGGGCGAGCTGGCGGTTTCCGTGCTCACGCTGGGGGCGACAGTAAGCTCCATCGAATTCCATGGAAAGCCCGTGGCGCTCGGCTATGCCACGGCGCAGGAGTATCTCGACTGCGAAAGCCGGGCCGGAGCCATCATCGGACGTGTGGCCGGACGTGTGGCCGGCGCGCGCTTTTCGATGAACGGCAAGGAATATACGCTTGAGGCAAACGAGGGGGAAAACCATCTCCACGGCGGCCCGAACAGCTTTGATAAGCGCCGCTGGACGGCGGAGATCCAGGCGCAGAACCGCGTGCGCTTTGTGCTGCCGTCGCGCGATGGCGACAACGGCTATCCCGGCAATCTGCTCACGGCCATCAGCTACTCGGTTCTCAACGATACCCTGCACATCGATTTCGAGGCCGATACCGGCGCGGACACGCCCTTTGCGCCGACAAGTCATATCTATTTCAATCTCGGCGCCACGGAGGACATTCTGGGCACGCAGCTGGCCATCAACGCCGCGCAGTATCAGCCGTTGGATGCGGCCGGTCTGCCGCTGGGCGAGGCCGTGGCCGTGCAGGGCGAATATGATTTCTCCGAGCTGCGGCCCATCGGCCGCGACTATGACGACTGCTTCCTCCTCAAGGGCAAGCAGGCCGCCATGGCGGAGGACGGCGGCGTGGGCGTGGCCATGCGGACGGATTTTCCCATGCTGATCCTCTACACCGGCGCGGGCCTGACCGAGCCGCTGCACAAAAGCCAGGGCTTTTGTCTCGAGCCGTCGTTTGGCCCCGACTGCCTCAACCGCCCGGAACCGCCCATTTTGCACAAGGGTGAGATGTTCCGCCGCTTTGCGGAATATCGCTTCTACCGCCGCAGCGAAGGCTGAAAACGCCATACAAACACGCAGACCCCCGCGTCCCGGTGACGCGAGGGTCTTGTTTTTTTATTCGGCTGCGGCGCTGCGGCGTTTCACATGGGCGCAGATGGCCTCAAAGCTTTGCTGGCTGAGATCGTGCTCAAGCTTGCAGGCGTCCTCCGCCGCGGTTTCGCGGTCAACGCCGAGAGCCACGAGAAATTCCGTGAGCGTGGTGTGGCGCTCGAGCATGGAGCTGGCAATGGCCAGCCCGGAATCGGACAGCGTGATGAGACCGTCCTTGTCCATGGAGATGTAACCGGCCTCGCGCAGACGCTTGGTGGCGTAGGTCACGCTGGGCTTGGTCACGCCGAGCTTTTCCGCCACATCGATGGAGCGGATGTAGCCGCGGCTGTTTTTGAGCATGAGCATGGCTTCGAGATAGTCCTCGGAGGCGCGCAGGATCTGCATGGGCTTTCACCAACTTTTCCTTTGGATTTTTTCTATAGGTTAGCACACTTTAACCAAATTTGCAAGAAACGAAGATTTTTGCGCTTTACCCCCTTGACAAAAGCGGTTAGATATATTAAACTTCGATACGGTTAGATAAGACTAACCAATTTATTTCGCTGCAAGTTAAAGAACTTAAACCCAAAGGGGGCTTTTCAATGATGCCGCTCAATCTGGCCGAACCGGGCGAGGAAATGATGATCCGCCGCATCGGCGGCAATCCGGAGACCAGGCAGCATTTGGCCGATCTCGGCTTTGTGGCCGGGGGCACGGTCACGCTGGTCTCGGCGCTGGGTGGAAACATCATCGTGCGCGTGAAGCAGTCGCGCGTGGCCGTCAGCGCGGAGCTGGCGCGCCGGATCATGGTTGGTTAATTAAAAATTTGAAGGAGATAGATCGTATGAAAACGCTGCGAGACGTTAAGATCGGCGAAAGCGCCACCGTCGTCCGCCTGCACGGAGAGGGGCCGGTGCGCCGCCGCATCATGGACATGGGCATCACGCGCAAAACCGAGGTGCTGGTCCGCAAAGTCGCGCCGCTGGGCGACCCCATCGAGGTCACGGTGCGCGGCTATGAGCTGAGTCTGCGCAAGGCAGACGCGGAAATGATCGAAGTGGAGGCGTGATGAGGATGGATAAGCAAATCAAAATTGCCCTTGCGGGCAACCCCAACAGCGGCAAAACAACGCTCTTCAACGCGCTCACCGGCTCCAACCAGTTCGTCGGCAACTGGCCCGGCGTCACGGTGGAGAAGAAGGAAGGCAAGCTGAAAAAGCACGACGGCGTGGTCGTCACCGACCTGCCCGGCATCTATTCGCTCTCGCCCTACACGCTCGAAGAGGTCGTGGCGCGCAACTATCTGATCGCGGAGCGCCCCGATGCCATTCTCAACATCGTCGATGGCACGAACCTTGAGCGAAATCTGTATCTCACCACCCAGCTGACGGAGCTTGGCATCCCCGTGGTGGTGGCCGTGAACATGATGGACGTGGTCCACAAAAGCGGCGACCGCATCGACATCAGGGAGCTCAGCCGCCAGCTCGGCTGCGAGGTCGTGGAGATCTCTGCCCTCCGAGGCGACGGCGTGAAGGAAGCGGCCGAGGCCGCCATCCGCGCCGCGAAGGGCGAAAAGACCGTGCCCATGCACAGTTTCTCCGGCCCTGTGGAGCACGCGCTGGCCCACATCGAGGAGGCCGTGGTTCACAACATGCCTGCCGAGCAGCAGCGCTGGTATGCCATCAAGGTGTTCGAGCGCGACGATAAGGTTTTGGAAACGCTGTCCGTTCCCGCGGATGTGAAAGCGCACATCGACGAGGACATCGCTGCGGCGGAACAGGAGCTCGACGACGATGCC
Source organism: uncultured Oscillospiraceae bacterium (assembly GCA_964426125.1). Lineage (GTDB taxonomy): Bacteria > Bacillota > Clostridia > Oscillospirales > Oscillospiraceae > CAJOIG01. The sequence continues at coordinate 15,188 of CAYROZ010000016.1, read as the reverse complement.
GAAAGCATCATCACCAACGAGCGCTACATATACATCGCCGGCATCATCAAGGCCTGCTACCGCAAGAAAAATAAGAACGCGCTGAGCGCTTCGGATAAGATCGACCGCGTGGTCACGAGCCGCTGGCTTGGTCTGCCCATTTTCGCGGCGGTCATGTTCCTTGTGTACTGGGTGGCCATGGTGGCGGTCGGCGCTCCGGCCACAGACTGGGCCAACGACGGCCTGTTCGGCGATGGCTGGCATTTGTTCGGCATCGGCTCTGCGGCCTACAACGAGGCGGCGGAGGAGTACGGCGCGGCCAGTCTGATCGTGGACGGCTACGACGCTTATGTGGAAGCAAACGGCGAAGAGCCCACCGGCGACTTCACCTACGAGGTGGAGGACGAGGAAACGCTCGCCATCGAGGAGGAAACGGCATCCCTTTCCGATTACGAGGAGGCTCTTGCGGCCCTTGAGCGCCTCGGCGATGAGCCCGACCCCGCGGATTATGGCGTTTGGGTGCCCGGCATCCCCGCGCTGATCGGCGAGGGCCTGGAAGCCGCCGGTGCGGCGGACTGGCTCAGCGGTCTGATCCTCGACGGCATCGTGGCCGGTGTGGGCGCGGTGCTCGGCTTCGTGCCGCAGATGCTGGTGCTTTTCCTGATGCTGGCGTTCCTGGAGGCCTGCGGCTATATGTCCCGCATTGCCTTCGTGCTCGACCGCATCTTCCGCAAGTTCGGCCTGTCCGGCAAGAGCTTCATCCCCATGCTCATTGGCGTTGGCTGCGGCATCCCCGGCATCATGGCCTCGCGCACCATTGAAAACCAGCGCGACCGCCGCATGACCATCATGACCACCACCTTCATCCCCTGCGGCGCGAAGGTGCCCTTCATCGCGATGATTGCAGGCGCCCTCTTCGGCGGCTCGGCCTGGGTCTCCACCTCCGCGTATTTCATCGGCATGGCGGCCATCATCGTGTCCGGCATCATGCTGAAAAAGACCAGAATGTTCTCCGGCGATCCGGCTCCGTTCGTCATGGAGCTGCCCGCCTACCACTGGCCCACGCTGGGCAACGTTCTCCGCTCCATGTGGGAGCGCGGCTGGTCGTTCATCAAAAAGGCCGGCACCATCATTCTGCTTTCCACCATCGTGATCTGGTTCACCACCTACTTCGGCTGGGCCGAGGACGGCTTCCGTATGCTCTCCGAGGAGGAGATCGACTGCTCCATCCTTGCGGCCATCGGCGGCGTGTTTGCCTGGATCTTTAAGCCCCTCGGCTGGGGCACCTGGCAGGCGGCCGTGGCGTCCATCACGGGCCTTGTGGCCAAGGAGAACATCGTTGGCACGCTGGGCATCCTCTATGGCGGCGGCGACGCCAGCGTTTACCAGACGCTCGCGCAGACGTTCACCGGCGTGACGGGCTACAGCTTCCTGGTGTTCAACCTGCTGTGCGCGCCGTGCTTTGCGGCCATCGGCGCCATTAAGCGCGAGATGAACAACCGCAAGTGGACGTGGTTCGCTATCGGCTATCAGTGCGGCTTTGCCTATGTGATCGCGCTGATGATCAACCAGTTCGGCGGCCTGTTCACGGGCCATGTGAACGTGGTCGGCCTGATCTTCGCGGTGGCGCTCCTCGCGGCGGGCATCTACATGCTGTTCATCCGCAAGTACCACGAGGCCGACAAGCTCACGGCCAAGCTTTGATAACTTCCCTGCCAAAGGAGTGATTTTTATGTTCCACTGGATAAGCGAAAATCTGCCCACGCTGCTCATCTCTGCCTTCTTGTTAGCCATTGTCACCTCCATCTCCATTTATTTGATCCGGCAGAAAAAGCAGGGCAAGAGCTCCTGCGGCAGCGGCTGTGCCCACTGCGCTCTCCACGGCCAGTGCGGTCAAAGCCATAAAACGGCGGTTTGATCCGCCGCCCTCCCCCTCTGGTTCCCCGCCGACCCACATTGTTGGGCCCGGCGGGGCCTTTTTATGCAAAGTTATATGAAAAATTATATAACCATATGAAAAATCCATACTTCCCTCCGGGACGATTTCGTGGTAGGGTAAAGGAAGAAAATCAGGAGGGATGACCATGGAATTTCGTTTTGTCCACAACTGTCTGTTCGTGCTCGATCTGCAGCGGTCGCTGGATTTTTACAAAAAGGCGCTGGGGCTGGAGCCCGCGCGCTGGATGAAGCCGAGCGACCAGGACGCAACGCTTGCGTTTTTGTCCGATGGCCGCAGCGTGCACCAGCTGGAGCTCGCCTGCGTGGCGGGCCGCACGGAGCCGTATGACGTGGGGGAGGCGGCGTATCACATTGCCTTTGCCGTGCGGGATATGGACGCGGCCAAGGCGCTGCACGCGGCCATGGGCTGCATCTGCCGCGACCCGGAAACGGAGCCGGTGTATTTCATCAAGGACCCGGACGGCTATGAGATCGAGATCATTCCGGAGGAGGAAGACGCATGATCAAAAATGATCTGTATCCCCATGTGTTCCAGCCGCTGAAAATTCGCGGCCTTACGCTGAAAAATCGCCTGGAGTATTCGCCCACCGTGGTGCTCAAGTGCTCGCCCGAGGGCGATGTTACGCAGGAGATGCTCGACTATGTCGCCTGGCAGGCGGACATCGGCGTGGGCTATCTCACCATCGGCAACACGCCCGTGGTCCACTCGGATTCCAGTGCCTGGACCTGCGAGCTGAATGTTACGGAAGACCGCTGCATCCACGGCATCGAGCAGATGGTGCGCACGGCGCGCGACCACGGCGCGGAGATGAGCATCGAGCTGGCCCACGCCGGACGCGGCTCGAGCCACGACCCCAGGGTCCCGGCGCTCGCGCCCTCGGACGTGCCGCTCAACGGCGGGCCGCTCGGCTGCATCAAGCCCATGAACCGCGAGGACATGGATTATATCCGCGACCGGTTCGTCGACTGCGCGGTGCGCTGCAAAAACGCGGGTCTGCGCATTTTGATGATCCACTGCGCCCACAATAACCTGCTGGCGCAGTTTATCTCCCCGGCCTCGAATCACCGCACGGACGAATATGGCGGCAGTCTTGAAAACCGGATGCGCTATCCGCTGGAGGTGCTCAAGGCCGTGCGCGAGGCCGTGCCGGACATGGTGATCGAGTGCCGCGTTTCCGCCCAGGAGGACACGCCGGATGGTCTGCAATTGGAGGAGAGTCTTCAGTTCATGGAGCGGGCGCAGGAGTTTGTGGACATCATCCACGTCTCGCGCGGCAATATCTTCTTCAACTACGGCTCCACCTACACCATCCCCACTTACTTCAAGGGCCGCCAGCTGAACGTGGCCTTCGCGGCGGAGGCGAAAAAGCGCCTGCATATTCCCGTGGCAGTCGTCGGCAACATCACGAGTTTGGCCGAGGCCGAGGAGATCATTGCCTCCGGCAAGGCCGACATCGTGGTCATGGCCAAGGCGTATATGGCCGACAACGATCTGATCCACAAGTCCATCCGCGGCCGGGCGGCGGACGTGCGCCCCTGCACGCGCTGCGACTGGTGCGGCAACGCCAACAACTTCGGCACCTCCATGCGCTGCGCCATCAACCCCATGCTGGGCCGCCACATTGAGCTGGACAAGCTCGCAAAGGAGCGCCGGAAGGTGATGGTCATTGGCGGCGGCCCGGCGGGCATGACCGCAGCGCAGACCTGCGCCAAGATGGGCCATGATGTGACGCTGTATGAAAAGAGCGATTCGCTTGGCGGCCTTTTGAAGATCGCCACGATCGCGCCGTTTAAGGAATATATGCGCCTGTATCTCGATTGGACGCGGCGCGAAACGGAAAAATGCGGCGCGAAGATCGTGTATAACACGGCGGTCACGCCCGAGCTGGTGGAGGCGGAGGATCCCGACGCCGTGATCGTTTCCACGGGCTCGCGCTTTGCCCATCCGCCCATCCCCGGCATCGACGGCGAAAAGGTCGTGCCCGTGGCGGATGTGGAACGGCACACCAAACCTGTGGGGCAGAATGTCGTGGTGTGCGGCGGCGGCATCGTGGGGCTGGAGGCCGCCGTGATGCTGGGCATGGAAGGGAAGAATGTCACCGTCATCGACCAGATCCCGCTGGAAAAATGGGCGGCGGAGATGCCGGTTTTCAACCACATCGAGATCGAGCATCAGCTGGATAAATACAACGTCAAGCGCTTCGGCTCGGAGACCATCACGGCCTTTGAACCGGACGGCGTGCACACCGCCTCGGGCGCGGTGTATCCGGGCGATACCTACGTTCTGGCGCTGGGCGTCGTGCCCGAGCGCACGCTGGCGGACGAGCTGCTGGCGCGCTATCCCGAGGGCGTGTACGTTGTGGGCGACTGCGTGAAATCCGCGCGTATGCTGGGCGACGCGAACAACGAGGCGTTCGCCGCAGCGATATCGATCGTATAAAAAATATTGGCAGGAGGAACTGTGTTATGGAAGATCTGAAGGGAAAAGTGATCATCGTTACCGGTGCGGCCACGGGCATTGGCCGCGATGCCGCGCTGGAATTCGGCCGCATCGGCGCGAAGGTCGTGGTCGTAACGGGCCACAACAAGGCCGGCGGCGAGGCCACCGTGCAGGCCATCCGCGATGCGGGCGGCGAGGCCAGCTTTGTTCAGTGCGACGTTTCGGATGAGGCGCAGGTGAAGGCCATGGTGGAAAAGACGCTGGAGCTTTATGGCCGCATCGACTGCGCGTTCAACAACGCCGGTGTCGGCCCCGACGGCGTGCGCATGGGCTTCTATCCGCTCACGGAGCTGCCCGTGGAGGACTGGGACAAGGAAATGGCCGTCAACGCGCGCGGGTGCTTTTTGTGTCTGAAGCATGAGATCCCCGCCATGCTGAAAACCGGCGGCGGCGCCATCGTGAACACGGCGTCGGTCGGCGGCATCCGCATGGGCCCCAGCTTCGGCGGCTACGGCCCGAGCAAGGCGGCGGTCATCGCCGTCACGCGCACGGCGGCGCTGGAATACGCCCGCGAGGGGATCCGCGTGAACGTGGTGTGCCCCGGCCCCACGCTCGGCACGGAACTGATGAAAAACTCCCAGGCCACCGGCGGCGCTGCGGCCGGCGGCGAGGATGGCCAGCCTCCCATCCCCATGGGCAAAATGGGCCAGACCGAGGACGTGGTCAACGCGGTCGTGTGGCTGTGCTCGGAGCGTTCCGGCCATGTCACGGGCCACGCGCTCAGCGTTGATGGCGGCATGGCTGACATCGGCTAAAAAGGAAAAAGACCGCCCTTGGGCGGTCTGTGTCTGGCTTGAAAAAGCGGACTATGGCGAAAACCGCCGTGGGAATTTCCCACGGCGGTTTTGCTGTGTTTTGGATAAAGCTTACTGAGCGGCGTACCAGTCGGCGTAGACCATGGGGAAGGTCACGCCGGCGGGAGCCTGATCCACGGCGCCGGAGCCGGTGAAGTTCTGGATGGATTCATCGTCCGGGCTCACGGCGGCTTCCAGCGCGGCGGTGAGGTTGGCCTCGTTGCCCTGCCAGAAGCTGTCGAGCATCAGGGTGTCGTAAAGGTACTGTTTGTACTCGTCGAACAGGGGATACTCGCCCTCGGCGGCGGGCTCTTCGGAAGCGGGTTCCGCAGAAGCAGGTTCCTCGGAGGAAGGCTCCGCGGAAGCTTCGCCGCTGGCCTCACCGGAGGCGGAGCCGGCCGCCTCACCAAGCGTGATGGTGGGGAACTCCGAGCCGACCTCGTCCGGGTTCGGGGTCACGGTCACGGTGCAGTCGGCGTCAATGCCGGACACGGTGACGGTTTCCGCCGTGGGATAGGCGTTGGGGCCGCCGGTGGTAACGTTGGAGTAGCTCACGGTGCCGCAGGAGGCGGTCACGCCGGAGCCGATCTCGCCATCGGCATAGGGGCCCATGTCGCAGGGAGCGGCGCAGGAGATGGAGAACACGAAGTCCTCGCCCGCGGCGATCTCATAGGTTTCGTACACGGAGCCGTCCATGCCGTTGATGAGCGTGACAACATAGCTGTCCGCGGCAGCGGCGGGGGCTTCGTCCGTCTGGATGTCGATGGTAACGCTGCAAGCGCACAGGGCCAGCACCATCAGCGCGGCCAGTGCAAGGGTCAGAAGCTTTTTCATAAATTCTCCTTATTCGGCAGCCGGTTCCTCGGTGGGTTCGCCGCTGGGCTCGCCGGAGGGCTCACCGGAAGCGCCGGTGTTCTCAGCCACGCCAAGGATGATCTCGGGGAAGGAAGCGTCCACTTCGGCGGGGTTCGGGGTCACGGTCACGGTGCAGTCGCCGTCAATGCCGGAGATGGTCACGACCTCGAAGGTGGGGTAGGCGTTGGGGCCGCCGGTGGTGATGTTGGAGTAAGCGATGGTGCCGGCGGTGGTGGTCACGCCGGAGCCTTCTTCGCCGTCAGCGGTGGGGCCCATGTCGCAGGGGGGCGCGCAGGAGATGGTGAACACGAAGTCTTCACCGGCGACGACCTCGTAGGTCTCGTAGGTGGAGCCGTCCATGCCGTTGACCAGGGTCACGACATAGGTCTCGGCGGCCGCTTCGGGCTCGGCAGCGGGTTCCGCCACGGGCTCAGCGGGAGCTTCTTCCGCGGCCTCGGGGGTCACTTCGGGCTCGGCGGTTTCGCCGCAGGCACACAGGGCCAGGACCATCAGCAGAGCCAATGCGATTGCCAGATACTTTTTCATTTCTTGTTTCCTCCTAAATATTTGTGCGGGGAATGGTTTCCTCGCGGTTGGATAAGGTTATCAGTACACGCCGCCGGCGGCCACGAAAGCGTCGTAGGTCATGGCGGAGCCGGTGGTCAGCATGCCGTTGAAGAGCATATCGGCGGGGAAGGTGACATAGTCGCCCGCGTCGATCAGGGCCTCGAACTCGCCCTTCATGGTCTCGTCCATGGTGGAGTTGACTTCATACTCGGCGTCCAGCCAGGCGTGCAGGTATTCCTTGTAGCCGGCCTCGTCCGCGCTGGCGGTGCCGTGGGCCGTGTTCTCCACCGAAGCGGAGGCAGGGGGCTCGGACGAAGCGCCGCCGCCCATTTCGCCGCTGGGTTCGCCGCTGGGCTCGCCGGAAGCTGCGCCGCCCATGGCGCCGCCGACAGCGGCTTCCTTCACGGTGCCGGCCTGGAACTCATCCCAGGTGGACAGACCGATGGTGGTGAACATCTGGTCCCAGGGGGACGCGCTCTGGTCAACATCGGCCCAGGAAGTCAGGGCGTTGACCTGCGCGGTGAACTCGGCCAGATCGGGGGCGTTTGCGCCGGCCTTTTCGATCAGATAGGCCTGATAGTCGGCCCAGGTGACGCCTTCCGCCGCAGGAGCGGCAGGGGCAGCCGCCGCAGGGGCTTCTTCCACGGCGGGCTCTTCGGCCTTGTCGCCGCAGGCGCACAGCGCCACGACCATCAGCATGGCCAGAACGAGAGCAAGGATCTTTTTCATGAATTTTCCTCCCAAACATTTTTGTGTTTTTTACACAACATATTTATATATCATAGAAGGGAAATTGTCAACCGTGTGAGGCGTTTTGACGCTGTTTACGGAATGTTCACAAAGATTTGCGTGTTTGTTCACCAAATGCGTCCGCACTTATGGCACTATATATTTGCACACCAGAAAACCAGCTTTTCATTTTCACTCCTCTCTCAAACATCCAAGCAAAAGCGGTCCGGAACAAAAGGTTCCGGGCCGCTTCGTTTATGGATACAGCCGCCCGTTCGGGCGGCTGCTTTGGTGTTTTCACGCGTCGGTTTTCGGTTCGTTTTTGATCTCGTTCAGCTCATCGGGCGTGAAGCTGTACTGCGCGCCGCAGAAGTCGCAGCCAACGGTGACCGCCTCCTCGCTTGCGGCGATGTCCGCGATCTCCTCGGGCGTGAGACAGCGCAGGGCGTCGGCCACGCGCTCGCGGCTGCACGCGCAGCGGTACTGCACGGGACTGGTCTCGACGATTTTGTAGTCCATGTCCTTGAGCACCTGCGCAAACAGCGTTTCGGCCCCGTCCTCGTCCAGGATGGTGGTCAGCTGGTCCATCAGGAAGATGTTTTCCTCCAGCTTATCGATCAGCGCCTCGTCTGCGCCCGGCATAAGCTGCACGATGAAGCCGCCGGCGGCGCGGATGCTGCGGTCGCCATTGACCAAAACGCCCAGCGCGCACGCGGAGGGAACCTGCTCGCTTTCGAGCAGATAGCGTGTCAGATCCTCGGCGATCTCGCCGCTGACGAGCGCCGTGGAGCCGATGTAAGGCTCCTTCAGACCGATATCACGGCTTACGGTGAACATACCGTTCGTGCCCACGGCGCCGCCCACATCGAGCTTGCCGTCGGAGCGCAGCGGCAGATCCACGCCGGGATTTTCCAAAAGTCCGCGCACGTTGCCCTCGTGGTCGCTCACGGCGATGATCGACCCGGCCGGGCCGCCGCCTGTGATGCGGATGGTGAGCGAGGCTTTTTCCTCCTTCATCATGTTGCCCAGCAGCGACGCGGCGCAGAGCGTCCGGCCCAGTGCGGCGGAGGCCGTGGGTGTGCAGCGGTGGATGTCCCGCGCGCGCTGCACCAGATCGTGGCCGTCGATCACGGCCATCTTCACAAAGCCATCGGCGGCGATGGCGCGTATGATCCTGTCCATAGTTTCTACCTCGCAGTGATGAAAAAACAGGAGCCCGCTCCCCTCGCGGCGGAGCAGACTCCTGCTTTTTTCGTGATTACTCCGCGACGGAGTCCTTCAGGCCCTTGCCGGCCTTGAAGTAGGGAGCGGTGTGAGCGGCGATCTTGATCTCCTCGCCGGTCTTGGGGTTGCGGCCGGTGCGCTCAGCAACGGTCTTGGTGCCGAAGGTGCCGAAGCCAATCAGGCTGACGGTCTCGCCGGCCTTCATCGCGTCGGTGATGGAATCGAAAACGGCGGCCACGCAGTTGGCGGCGGCAGCCTGGCTGGCGCCGGTCTTGGCGGCGACGGCCTTGATGAGTTCGGTCTTGTTCATATCTCATTCTCCTTTTGTTTGTTTATTACAACTTTCGTATCATAGCATATCATGACCGGTATTGCAACGTTTTAGCAGGATTTCCCTTGAAAAAAGGCGCTTTTTTTGCGCTTTGGCGGCTGGAAATATCCTGTTTGTGTCCTTTTCAGCGGCAAAGCTGCCAAAAAGCCACGGCCGAGGCCGCCGCCACGTTGAGCGAATCGACGCCATGGCTCATGGGAATGCGCACGCACCAGTCGCTTGCCGCGATGGTGAAATCGCTCAGACCCTCGCCTTCCGTGCCCAGCAGGATGGCCAGCTTTTCCTCCGCGGCCAGACGCGGGTCGGCAATGGAAACGGAGTCGTCGCGCAGGGCCATGGCGGCCGTGGAATAGCCCATGGCCTTCAGCCGCGCCAGCCCCGGCTGGGGCCAATCGCGAAGCTCTGTGCCGATGACCGTCCACGGCACCTGAAACACGGTGCCCATGCTCACGCGCACACAGCGGCGGTACAGCGCGTCGCTGCACGCGGGCGTCAGCAGCACGGCGTCCACATTCAGCGCGGCCGCGCTGCGGAAGATCGCGCCGAGATTGGTGGGATTCATGATGTTTTCCAAAACGGCGATGCGCCGCGACCCGGCGCAGACCTCCTGCACGCTGCGCAGCTTTTTGCGCCGCATGGCGCACAGCACGCCGCGTGTGAGCTCAAAGCCGGTCAGCTGGGTCAAGACATCAAGCGACGAGGTGTAAACCGGGATGTCCCCGGCCCGCGCGATCACACCGGCGGCCTGGCCGTCGATGTGGCGCCGCTCCATCAGCATGGAAACCGGCTCATACCCCGCGTCCAGCGCGCGGTCGATCACTTTGGGACTCTCCGCGATGAACAGACCCTTTTCCGGCTCGCGGCGGTTTTTCAGCTGTCCCTCCGTCAGCCGGGCATATACGTCCAGCTCCGGCGCGGAGAAATCATTTATGTCGTGGATGTGTGCCATCGGACACCTTTCTGGGGCCTTGTCAGCCCTGATCTCTGTATTTTTCCATCATGCTGCTGAACAGCTCCGCCGTGCTGGGAGGGGTGTAGGTGATGGCGTTGGCCCCGGCGGCGATGGTGCGTTCGATCGACTCGTCGGTGCTGCCGCCGGAGGCGATGATGGGCACATCCGGATACTCCGCGCGGATTTTGGCCACGATCTCCGGCGTGGCGGGGCCGCCGGCTACATTCAGAATGGATGCGCCCGCGAGCAGACGCGCGGCAATGTCGGTCTCGGCGCTCACAACGGTGATGATCACGGGGATGTCCACCGCTTTGGCCACGCCCGCGAGATTGAGATCGGAGATCGGCGCGTTCATCACAACGCCCATCGCGCCCTGTCCCTCGGCGTCCTTCGCCATGGCGATGGTGCGCAGACCCTTGGTGGTGCCGCCGCCCACGCCGCAGAAAACGGGGATATAGGCGGCCTTGATGATGGCCTCGCTGATGGCCTGCTGGGGCGTGAAGGGATACACGGCGAACACCGCGTCGGCATCGCAGTTGCGGATGATGGCGATGTCGGTGGTGAACACGAGCGATTTGATGCGCCGGCCAAAGATCACAATGCCGCTGGCCTTGTAGCAGGCGGCGGGCATTTTCAAAATGTTGTGCCGCAGATGACTTTCCACCGACGGCGCGGGTTGTTTCTTCCGTTCCATAGGGAACCTCCTTTCGCATAGGGCCCCTCGCGGTATACAGAGCCGTTCTGGTGGGGAAAGTTTATTATAGCATAAAAAGCCCTGCCCTGCAACGCGCAGGCCTTGCCGGGCAGACGGGAGAATGGTAGAATAAGAATAGACCCGAAAACGAAAGTGGAAATAAACAGCGAAGGGAGGGCGCGGCCATGGCGGAAAAGCAGTATATCGCCATCGATCTGAAATCGTTTTTCGCCTCGGTCGAGTGCGTGGCGCGCGGGCTTGATCCGCTCACGACCAATCTCGTTGTGGCCGATGAGGGCCGCACGGAAAAGACCATCTGTCTGGCGGTCTCCCCGTCGCTGAAAAGCTATGGCATCGCGGGCCGCGCGCGGCTTTTTGAGGTGGTGCAGCAGGTGGCCGCGGCCAATGCCCGCCGCCGCAGTGTCGCGCCGGGAAAGGAGCTCACGGGCTCGTCGTGCTTTGCCGGGGAGCTGGCCGCTGACCCGTCGCTTGCCGTGGATTATATCATCGCGCCGCCGAAAATGGCGAGCTATGTGGAAACCAGCTCGCGCATCTACTCCATCTACACGCGCCATGTCGCGCCGGAGGATATCCATGTGTATTCCGTGGACGAGGTGTTCATCGACGCCACGCGGTATCTGGGGCGTTTGGGGCTGACGGCGCGGGAATTTGCCCGGATGCTCATCCGCGAGGTGCTGGACGAGACCGGCATCACGGCGACCGCCGGGGTGGGCACAAATCTATATCTTTGCAAGATCGCCATGGACGTGGAGGCCAAGCACATCGAGCCGGACAAATACGGCGTGCGCATCGCGGAGCTTGACGAGCTGAGCTACCGCCGCTCGCTTTGGAGCCATCGGCCGCTCACGGATTTCTGGCGCGTCGGGCGCGGATACGCCAAAAAGCTGGAGGCGCACGGCCTTTACACCATGGGGGACATCGCGCGCTGCTCGCTTCAAAATGAGGATCTGCTCTACCGGCTGTTCGGCGTCAATGCCGAGCTTTTGATCGACCACGCCTGGGGCTGGGAGAGCTGCACCATCGCGGACATCAAGGCCGCGCGCCCGAAAACGAACAGCATCAGCTCCGGGCAGGTGCTGTCCGAGCCGTATGCGTTTGAAAAAGGGCTTTTGATCGTAAAGGAAATGACCGAGCTTCTGGTGCTCGATCTGGTGGAAAAGGGCCTCATGACCGACCAGATGGTGCTCACGGTGGTCTATGATGTGGAAAATCTCACCGACCCGGAGCGGCGGAAGAACTACCACGGCCCCATCGAATCCGACGGCTACGGCCGCAAAATGCCCAAAAGCGCCCACGGCAGCGTTAATCTCGGCGGCTATGGTTCGTCCACGCGCGGCATCACGCAGGCTGTCGCGGGCCTTTACGGGCGCATCGTGGATCCGGCGCTGCTGGTGCGCAAGATCTATGTGGTGGCAAACCACGTCCTGCCGGAGCAGGCTGTGCCGAAGGCGGACTTTGAGCAGCTGGATCTGTTCACGGATGCCGAGGCGGAAAAGGCCAGGGAGGCTGCGCTGGAGCGCGAGCGGCGGCAGCAGCAGGCCATTTTGGCCATCCGCCGCAAATACGGCAAAAACGCCATCGTGAAGGGCATGGATCTGGAGGAGGGGGCCACCACCATTGAGCGCAACGGCCAGATCGGAGGGCACAAGGCATGAGAGATTACAGCGATATTCTCCATCTGCCGCATCCGGTGTCGCCCACGCGGCGGCGCATGACGGCGGAGGAGCGGGCGGCGCAGTTTGCGCCCTTTGCGGCGCTGACCGGCTTTGGCGCGGTGATCGTGGAAACGGCGCGCACAACGGACGCGCGCATCGAGCTGGACGACGGCGCGCGCGAGGAGCTGGACGCGCGGCTGCGCGTTTTGCAGGAGCACCGGGCGGAACGGCCGCCGGTGGCCGTGACCTATTTTGTGCCGGACGAACGCAAGGACGGCGGCGCCTATGTCACAGCGCTGGGCGAAGTGAAAAAGCTGGACCCGATCGCCCGCACGCTTGTTTTGACCGACGGCAGCGCCATCGCGCTGGACGATATCTACGCGCTCAGCGGCGATATATTTGAGGAAATATGAAAGCAGCCACGGCCGGAAAGCCGTGGCTGTTTTGCGTTGTGGTATATGGAGCCTTAAAACTCGATGACCTCCTGCGGCGCGGCGAAGGAGTCGAAGTGCGCCGTGGCGTTTTCGAAGTAAAACACCTGCGTGTTGTCGTCGTTTTCATCGTAGCGCTCGCGCAGGTGGGGGTAGGCGTCAAGCATGGATTTTTTGGCCTCCGTGCGGTCGTCCTCGACCAGCGTGCCGCTCAGACGCAGCCATTTGCCGGCCTTGAACGCGCAGATCTCCGCCTTGGGATTGGCGGCGAGCTGGTGGGAAACGGGCTTGACGCGGCCGGTCTGGATGTAAAGACGGCCCTCGAAGATGTTCACGGTGCCGAACGGGCGCACGCGCGGCTGGTCGCCTTCCACCGTGGCGAGATAATAGGTTCCGGCGTTTTTGAGAAATTCATAGACCTTTTCCATGCGGTGACCTCCATTTTGTGTTTTTCTGTATCATAGCATAAACGCCCGCTTTGCGCAATCTTGCGCGCCGGGGAGCGGCGATGGTATAATGGGAAAAAACAGGTTCGGAGGACGCGATGGACAACTGCAAGCCCGGGCGCTACCGCCACTTCAAGGGCAATGAATACGAGCTTTTGGCCACGGCCACCCACTCGGAGACCGGCGAGCCGATGGTGGTCTACCGCGCGCTGTATGGCGAGCGGGGGCTCTGGGTGCGCCCGGCGGCGATGTGGAGCGAGACCCTTGACCGCGGCGGGGTGCTCTGCCGGCGGTTTGAATACGTCGGTGCGGCGGGGCGGCACATCCGTCCGGCGACGGAGCGGGACATCGACGCGGTGGCGGCGATCTACGATAAGATCACAGCGCGCGAGGCGGCGGGCCTTGGCTGCACGGGCTGGAAGCCGGGCATCTATCCCACGCGGGACACGGCGGAGCAGGCCCTTGCCGACGGGGAGCTTTATGTGCTGGAGCAGGGCGGCGTCATTGCCGCCACGGCGCGGCTGAACGGCGTGCAGGACCCGGCCTATGCCTTTTGCAGGTGGCAGCATGACGCGCCGGGGGATAAGGTTTTCGTGCTGCACACGCTCGCGGTCGATCCGGACTGTGCCGCCCAGGGCCTTGGACGCGAATTTCTGCTCTACTACGAGGCCATGGCCCGCGCCGAGGGCAAACCCTATCTGCGCATGGATACGAATGTGATCAACCGTCCGGCGCGTGCGTTTTACGCCAACCACGGCTACCGCGAGGCTGGCGTTGTGCCCTGCGAATTCAACGGCCTGCCGGACATCGATCTGGTGTGTCTTGAAAAGAAGCTGAAATAAGAAAAAGCACAGGCCGCAGCCTGTGCTTTCTTTATAGGGAAAAAGGAAAAAGCGCAGGCCACCGTCTGCGCTTTCCCTATAGGAATGTCACATAAAGGCCTAAACGCTAGCGCGTTTATACTTTACAACGCGGCCATCAGCAAGACGGGAGCAAGCAAGCTCCAACCATGCGCACTCCTCGTCATCATCGCAAGGCGAAATGCTCTCCATCCCCATCAGCCAAGCCACTCTAACGCCCAATTGCTCCGCGCATACAATCAGCGCAACCATGCTCGGTCTGGCAATCAAGCCGCACTCGTAACGGCTCAGCGTAGACCGATTGCAGCCCACCAGTTCAGCCAGCTGCCACAGGCTCATGCCCCGCAGTGCCCGCGCCGCTCTCAGCCGATACCCAATGCCAATCACGTCATGCACAAAACCACCTCATGCAACATTCTATCACGGCAAGTGGCACAGCGCAACACCCATGCAACATTTGCCCGATCAAGGCCACTCCAAAAAGAATGCCCATCGTAGCGCCGAGGCAAGGACGCTGCGAGCATGAGCGGAAACGCCATGGGTAAACCCATGGTTCGGCCGCTGTGCGCAGTCGAGCGGGTGCAAGCCCCCGTCGCCAGCGCCCAAGCGTCCAGCCCAAGGGGGGCAAGCCCCCTAGGGCCGTTCCCGCTCATGTCCTTGCCTTTCGCGGCGCTTCGTCGAGGGCATCTTTTATAGGAGGTGTCCATATGATCTCAGCAAATCTGTCAAATGAAATGCGCCGCGCCATCTATCGCCGTGAAGGGTATGCTTGCGCCCTCTGTGGCGATGTCCGCGATCTGTGCATCCATCATGTGATTCCCCGCTCGCATGGTGGGGCAAACACCCATCACAATCTGATCTGCCTGTGTCGCTATTGCCATGCCCTCGCGCATGGGCTGGATTTGGCCGAAACGGATTTGTCGCCGGAATGGGCAGAGCAAGCATGCGTAGAATATGTCTCGGATATGTATGCTGGCGACTGGTCGCCCTTTGTCTATGATGATTCGTTCGCAAAGGGTGGGGGCTAACAAGCCCCCTTTTTGTTGAAAACCCTGTTGAAAACCGCATGGAAAAACCCCAAATGTGGAAAACCAGAGCGGGATGCAGCCTTAAACCTGATGCAGGAGCGGGACGGCAAAGTCTCCGTGTCATGTCATTCAAAAGGTGGCGCGCGCGGTTCCCCCCCTACGG
>CAYROZ010000015.1:0-21979 GCA_964426125.1 uncultured Oscillospiraceae bacterium | reverse complement strand
CTCCTATGACGCGCAGACCGGCGAGCTGAGCGTTGAGCCGTCGCGTGTGATCAAGTGGAAGTATACCTCCAAATCCGCGGCCAACTATCTTTATGGCTTCCAGTCCAGCGCGGTCGCCTGGCGCGGCCATCTGCTCATCGCGGACCGCGGCGGCGATTTCCTGTGCCTCGATCTGAACACCCTCACGGTCGACTGGTGCATTGACAGCCTTGATTTCACGCGCTGCACGCCGGTTTTGCAGGTGGATGCCGAGGGCCATCCCTATGTGTATCTGAGCACCTCGTTCCACTATGGCTTCCGTGCGTATTATCAGCAGAGCGTGCCTGTGTGGAAGATCGACGCGCTCACCGGCGAGATCGTGTGGCAGACGGATTACCCCTGCTACACGGAAAACGGTGCGGATGGCGGCGTTGTGGGCGGTCTGGCGGTCGGTACGGGCGAGCTGTCCGGCATCGTGTATGCGAATGTGGCGCGCTATCCGGAGGCGGATACCGGCTGTCTGGTGGCGCTTGACGCCTACAGCGGGGAGGAGCTGTGGCGCTTTGAAACGGACTACTCCTACGCCGCGCCGACCTGCTTCTACGATACCTCCGGCAAGGGCTACGTTCTGTATGTCAGCCGCGAGCATGGCGCACTGTATCTGCTCGATGGCGAAACGGGCCGCATCTGCGATCAATACGACTTCGGCGTGCTCATGGAATCGAGCCCCATCGTGGCCAATGACCGTGTTGTGGTGGGCACTTCGAGCTATGATTTGTTCGCGATCGAATTAAAGTGAAAAAATCGTAAAAAACACTTGCATTTTTCCAAGAGCCGTGCTATTATAGTCAAGCGCTTTGATGGCGCGGCACATAACCGGGTGTGGCGAAGTTTGGTATCGCGCCTGAATGGGGTTCAGGAGGCCGCTGGTTCAAGTCCAGTCACTCGGACCATCAAAATACTGCGAGAGCCTTTCAATAAGGGCCCTCGCAGCCATATGGAGGCTTAGCTCAGCAGGTTAGAGCGCATGCTTCACACGCATGAGGTCGCGCGTTCGAGTCGCGCAGTCTCCACCATCCGGCCCGTTGGTCAAGTGGTTAAGACACCGCCCTTTCACGGCGGTAACATGGGTTCGAGTCCCGTACGGGTCACCACGAAAAAAAGACGATTGCTTTTGCAATCGTCTTTTTTCCTATTATCCTGTCACCGATAAATGCATTCTTCGATGCCGGGCAGCAGGCGATACAGCGAGCAGCCGGTCAGGCCCTCAAAGTATTCCTTGTATTCAAAAGCCTTGTTCCAGCGGCCCAGAGAGAAGGGGAACACGCCATAGCGCCGCGCGGTGTCGATCAGGCGCTTTTCGATGATGCACAGGCCAGAGGCCTCCGCCAGACAGTCGCACAGGATGATGAGCTTGTCGTAATCGTCGTATTCGATCGAGTCGAGGAAGTTTTTCGTGAACGCGTACTGCGCGTCGGTCATGTCGTTGGCGGCAAGATCGGTGTTCACGTCCTTGACCGGGAACGAGTGTGTCAGGCAGATGCGCGCGGGCTCGTCCCAGCCGATCGACATCAGATGGTCGTAGCCGTCGATGGTGTGGCGCATGGCGTAGCTGCCCTCACGGCGGCCTATATCGTGCAGCAGACCGCACACAAAGGCCTTCTCGCTGTCCATACCAGGGCAGCGCTCTGCGATGCACTCAGCGGCTCTGGCGGCGTTCTGACAGTGGGCGACCCAGAGCCCCGGATTCATCGCTGCGGCCAGCTCCAGCTCGCGCAGCGCGGCTTCTTTCGTGGGATACATGGCGCGCCTCCTTATGATGATACAACAGGATACCCGTTTTATAATATAATCGCACAGGGTGCGGTGAAATCCGCTTCGAAGATGAAATTAAATCCATCTCGCTCTAAGCGAAGTTGGATCTCATCACGAAGTGATTTCATCCCACACGAGTGGGATTTATCCCGTCCGGAAGGGCGGATTTAATTGAAAAAGACGGTTGCAAATGCAACCGTCTTTTTTCTGGTAGCGGCGACTGGATTTGAACCGGTGACACCGCGGGTATGAACCGCGTGCTCTAGCCAACTGAGCTACGCCGCCAAGTCAGCGAAAATTATTATACTAAATGCTCGCTTGTTTGTCAACAGAAAAATCACTTTTTTGAAAAGATTTTTTGAAAATCTTTCTGTGCGAAGGGGATCGAAAAACAGCGCCCTCATCCGAGTGGATGAGGGCGCTGCTGGTTTGGTTTGCTTTTTAAAGGAGCAAATTACACGGTGGCGTCAGCGGTCAGGCCAGCGTCGAACGCGGGCAGTTCCACATTGCCGCCGGCAGCCACGAACTCATCGTAGGTGGCGGCCACGAAGCCCCAGTAGGTGTCGGTGAAGCACATGTCGACGGGGAAGGAGTTGTACTTGCCAGCGTCGATCAGGGCCGCGAACTCCTGATACTGCTCGTCGGAGACAGCGGGGCAGGCGTCCACGTAGGACTTCAGGTAAGCCTTGTAGGCATCCTCGCTGGTGTCGCCGCCTTCGGCAGCGGGCTCAGCAGCGGCCAGAGCGTCGGTCACGTCTGCCAGCTTGATGTACTGCTCGCCGTCAAAGGTGTAGACGGTGAAGGTGTACTCGCCGATGGTGACGGTCTCTTCCGCAGCAGGCTCAGCGGAGGGCTCACCAGAGGGTTCGCCGGAGGGTTCGCCGGAGGCAGCTTCCTCAGCGGGGCTGGCGATGGCAGCAGCAGCCGCCTCGACGTTCAGAGCACCGGTGGCATCGACGCCGCCGCCGACGTTCACGCCGCCGCCGATAGCCTCAACATTGCCGCCGTAGGTGCCGGCCGCGATCTCTTCGTCGCCGGCAGTCAGGGTCAGGGAGCCGTCCGCATTCTCGGTCAGAACGCCCTTGACAACCGCGCCGTCCTCGACGACCAGGCTGGTCAGCAGGGACTCGCCGGCCACGTTCCAAACAGCGCCGTCCTCAACAACGACCTCAGCGGTGGAAACGCCGTTGAAGTGGATGAGGTTTTCAACATGGCCCTGCAGGAAGTACTGACGGATGGTGTACTCGGTGATCTGGATGAAGGCAGCCTCGGCCTCGTCCTCGGTCACGTTGCCTTTAGCGTCAAGCAGGATGTACTTGATGTCGTCGCCGTAGTACTCGATGCCTTCGATGGCTTTGGCACTGTAGGGCACGCCCTTGATGGTGGAGGTCAGAGCCACATCGCCGTTGAGAACAGCGTTCTCGCCGAGGGTGACGACCAGGTTATCGCCGGACTGGCCATAGTAGCCGGTGCCGTTGTAGATGTTGCCGGTGTACTCGCCGTTGGAGTAGGCGATGTTGACGGTGTTGCCGCCGGACTTGGTAGCAGCTTCGTAGTTAACGCCGGGGAAGCCTTCGCCATAGGAAGCGATCTTGGTGTCGGAGTAGACTTCGTCGAAGCCCACGGACGCGGACATCGGGCTGCCGCCAATGCGGGAGTCGTCGTCGTTGTCGATCATCTGGAACAGAACGCCGTTGCCGGAGTTCAGCTCGGCCTCGTCGAACACGTAGTTGCCGTTGGCAGCCTTGTAGATGACGATGGCGTCGGCGGAGTTGATGACGGTGCCATCAATGACGTAGATGCCGTCGTTGATGCTGTTGTGCTGCATGAAGCCAAACACGCCGTTGATAACGGTGGGCTGACCCTTGCCCTCGACGGTGCGCATGTGCTCGTCGGAAGCGTCAACCAGCTCGAGAGTGCCGTTGGAGGAGGCGTAAACGCCCTTCTCAGCGCCGGTGATGATGGCAGCATAGGTTACACCGGAGATGGTGGAACCGAAGTAGTACTGGGTGGGGTTGCCGATGTAGTAAGAGCCGTAGGAAGAGCCGTAAGCGTCTTCGTCATAGCCGAAGATACGCCAGCCGGAATCGGAGCCGCCTTCGCTCTCGGGCAGGGCGATCAGCTCGGAGTCAACGACGTTGATGGTCATGTTGGAGCCGGAGTCGGTGGACAGGAGACCCCAGGTCTGGCCGGCAACGAGAGTGGAGTTGACGATGGTCAGCTTGGGGGTGGTGCCGATCATGTTGAGGATACGGCCTCCGCCGGTGATGCCCAGAGGCCAGGGGGGAGAGATCATGGCGTTCTGGTCAGCGCTGGAGTGATAGCCTTCGTAGGCGTTGGTCAGGGGGTCGTTGCCCATGACGGTGATGTCGGAATCCTCGATGGTGACGTGGGAGTTCTGGGACACGACGGTGACGCCGCGCTCAAAGCCTTCGGAGTAGTAGGTCAGATCCTTCAGGGTCAGGGTGGCGTTGTCGTAAGCGACAGTCGCGGAGCTCTGGCCGGAGAAGTCGGAGGTGTTCTCGCCTTCGCTGTGGTCGATGAGGGTCAGGTTGCCGGAGACGGTGACATCGGCGTCTTCGCCGTGGGCGTAGACGGAGGTGTAGCCTTCGCCGTTGACGGTGTCGTTGAGAACGATCTCAGCGGCGCCGGTCTCGTCATGACCAACGAAGATCATGCCGGGGGTCTTGCGGTTGGTGTAGTTGGTCAGATACTCGTACTCGGAGGGCTCCATGTCGGCCACGTCGAGCACGTTGCCTTCGGCCGCGGGCTCCTCAGAGGGCTCGCCGGAGGCGGGAGCGGCAGCAGCAGCGCCGCCGTTGGCAGCCGTCCACTCCTCGTAGGTCATGGGGCAGCCATTGTTGAGCATGCCGTTCCACAGCATCTCGGCGGGGAAGGTCTCATAGTCGCCGGAGTTGATGAGGGGCATAAACTCGTCTTCAACCTGCTCGATGGTCATGGAAGTGTTGACCGCGAGCTCCTCGAGCAGCCATTCATGCAGATACTCATTGTAGGCGCTCATGTCGTCCGCTGCGAACGCGGCGGTGCAGCCCAGAGAAAGGACCATGCACAGGGCGATCGCGATAGACAGGATTTTCTTCATGTTCTTCGCTCCTTTGTTTGGTTTTATTTTAATTTTTGCCAACAAATTCAGTCCGCGCGATGCGGAGGGGGACCTGCTGTCCCGCAGGCGGGGGCCGCATGGCGCGCACAGCCGGAGGCTGCACGCGCTGTGCGGTTATTTAATAAGTATGAAGCGCTCAGCCCATCGCGCCCTCAACAAGAGAGGCCTTCAGGCTGCCCTGCTGGAACTCTTCCCAGGTGGACACGCCAACGGTGGTGAACAGCTGGTCCCAGGGGGACTCGTTCTGGGGGATGGAATCCCAATCGCTGTAGGAGTAGACCTGGCTCTTGAACTCGTCCAGATTGGGGGCGTTCTTGCCGGCCGTCTCGATCAGGTATTCCTGGTAGGCAGCCCAGTCGGAGCCGCCAGCGGCAGCGGGCTCAGCGGAGGGCTCGCCGGAAGCGGCGGGTTCCTCGGAAGCGGCAGGCTCCTCGGAAGCTTCTCCGGAGGCCTCGCCGGAAGCGTCGATGTTGGAGGCGTTGCCCATGCCGGCGGCCTCTTCGATCTCGACTTCGACGAATTCGCCCCACTCACCCTCGGTCAGACCACGGTCGGACGGAGTGATGGTGAAGGTGCCGTCTTCGTTTTCGGTGACAGCGCCGTAGACGCAGCCGCCGTCGATCTTCAGGTAGGTGACGAGAGATTCCTCTTCCACGTTCCAAACGCCGCCGTCAACGACGACCTGGGCGAGGGAGTAGCCATTGTAGTAGATGTGGTTGATGAGGTTGCACAGCAGGTAGTACTCGTTGATGGAGAACTGCGTGATGTGGATGTAAGCGGGCTCCGCATCGGGCTCACCGGAAGCGGTGGTGTCGATGATGTTGAAGTCAGCGTCCATCAGCTCATATTCAACATTTTCAAGCTCGTCGAGAGCCGCAGCGGCCTCGGCGGTGTAGGGGATGCCGTGGATGGTCTCGGTCAGAGCGATGTCGCCGGTGAGGGTGGCGCCGCAGCCGATGTTGACGTTGAGAACGTCGTTGCCCTGGCCATAGTAGCCGGTGCCGTTGAACACGTCGCCTTCATAGTCGCCGTTGGTCAGCGTCAGAACGGCCATCTCCTGGCTGGAGGACTCGCCGGTAGCCTCGCCGTTTTCGGAGGGCAGGCCGGATTCCTCATACAGGAAGCTGTTGAACGGGCTGAAGCCGCCGACGGTGGAGTCGTCGTCGTCGATCATCTGAAGGATGATGCCGTTTTTGGTGTTGAGAACGGCGTTGTCGACCACGAAGTCAGCAAGGCCGGAGGTGCGGTACAGGAAGGAGGCCTTCTCGGTGTTGAACACGGTGCCGTCGGCAACGGTGACATAGACGTTCTCGGAGGAGTGGGTCATGATGCCGAAGACGGTGTTGATCTCGGAAACACGGCCGGTGCCGGCGTAGCTGCCAAGATCCTCGCCGGTGGCGGCGGTCAGGGGGATCTCGCCGCTGGAGGACTCGTAGGAGATGGTGCCTTCGCGGCAGATGGCGGCGAAGGTAGCGCCGTCAACATGGACACCGTAGTTCTTCTCGATGACCTTGCCGATGACATAAGCGCCGTAGCCGGTGCCGTAAGCGTCCTCGTCATAGCCGAAGACCTTCCAGCCGCTGTTCATGCCGCCCTCGGTCTCCGAAAGGATCTCGAGGTCGGAGTCGATCACATAGATGTAGGGCTGCGTGCAGCCGTCGGTGGAGATGACGCCCCAGCCGCCGGAAGCGAGGTAGCTGTTTTCAATGACCAGCGTGGCGTTGGTATTGAGAACGTTGATGGTGCGGATGCCGCCCTGGATGCCAAGGACCCAAGGAGGAGACAGCATCATGCCGGTGTTGGCGCTGTTGAAGTAGCCTTCCCAGGCCTCGGTCAGGGGGTTGGCACCGAAGGTGACGAAGGAGCTGTCCTTGATGGTCACGATGCCCTTATGGTCAAGCACGAGACCCGCACGAACGAAGCCATCGGTCACAAGGTCGACGTCGGTGATGTTCATCTTCGCGCCGTTGTAGACGTTGAAGGCAGCACCGGTGCCGGAGAAGTCGGACGCATGCTCGCCCTGGGTGTCGTCCGCCAGAACGAGAGAACCGGTCACGTTCACCTCGGAGCCGGCGCCAGCGGCGCGGACAGCGGTGAAGCCGGCACCCTCGACTTCGTTGTCGAGAACGACGTCGGTGGCGGTAGCGCCGCTCCAGTTGGAGTTGGCAGTCAGAGCTCCGTTGACGATGTCATAGCCAATATAAATGTAGCCAGAGTCATCGCGGTTGAAGCTGTTGCTGGTGGAGTACTCGGCAGCGTGCATTGTGTCGATGCTTTCAGGACCGGAAGCGGCCACTTCGCCGGAAGGTTCGCCGGAGGGCTCAGCGGAGGGTTCCGCAGAGGGCTCGCCGGAGGCGGCGAAGGAGACAACACCGATGCTGAGCAGCATGCAGAACATAATTGCAAGTGCCAGAATCTTGGTCAGGTGCTTCATACTTTTTCTCCTTTTGCAAAATGATTTTAGGATAGCTATATATTAAACTAAAAAAGTTACAGAATCAACCCCATTCGGGCTTTATTTTTACAAAAAAAATCCACAATTTTTGAATATTTCGTCAAAAATCGCGATATTACAATTTGTAATATCGTTATGGAAACCGGTTTTGTAACGTTTGTAACTGCGTTCTGGAGTAAGTTTGACGTGTATATATTCGCATGGGATGAATGGAGTGGAAATTCGGCTGCGTTCGGAAAGCTTTGACAAGCGGTATGATATATAGTATAGTCACATTTGAAATACAGAAGCATAAATTCACAAATTGTTCAAGCGCGGCGCGTGCGTTTGCGCTACACTGGTATCATACTATTATAATTAGAAGGAGAGCTCATGAAATTTCGCGATAGAATTGCCCGCTTTATGTATGGCCGCTATGGCATGGATCCCCTTGGCCGTTTTCTGCTGATCGCCGCGCTGGTGCTGCTGGTGATCTCCATGTTCCTCGGCAGCGTGGCCAATTTGATCTTCTGGGTGCTTGGGCTGGCGGCGCTGGTGTGGTGCTATGCACGCGCACTGTCGCGCAAGTTCGACAAGCGCCGGGCGGAAAACAATAAATACCTGCGTGCGAAAGCGGCGGTCATGCAGTGGTTTTCGTCGGTCAAGACCCGCTGGACCCAGCGGAAGGAATACCGCTTTTTCCGCTGCCCCTCCTGCCATGCGCTGCTGCGCGTGCCGAAGGGCAAGGGACGCATTCAGCTCACCTGCCGCAAATGCGGCAACCGCTTTGAAAGGAAAAGCTGAATATGACCGATCCCTATGGGGTCCTCGGTGTTCGGCCGGACGCAACGGACGCGGAGATCGCCAAGGCGTATAAACGCCTGGCCAAGCGATATCACCCCGATCTCAATCCCGACAACGCCGCAGCGACGGCGCGCATGGGGCAGATCAATCAGGCCTACGATGAGATCAAGCGCCGCCGCCAGTCCGGAAACCGCAGCCAGTCTGCCCCGGGCGGCGCGTATGCGGCGGATGACCCGTTTAAAGACTATTATCAAAGCTATCGCCGCACGGCAACGCCGGATTATGGCGATGAATACCGCTACACGCATGCCCCCTCGCCGTTTCGCATGGCGGCGGTCGTGCTGCTGGCGGTGCTTTTGCTGCGGCTGTTTGCAGTGCTGCTCGGCGGCACGGCTCCGGCCCAGCGCCTGCGCGACCGCTTTGCACCGAGTGGCGAGCCAAATCACCCTGCATATTATAATGTATTCACACATTTATATCCCTGATAGGGAGCGAAAATTGTAATTCCTGCGGAGGGTGGGAGACCCTCCGCTGTGTATGTAAAGGAGAAACAAGTCATGGAAGAACTGCTGGAGCTGCTGGAGCGCGTGCGTCCCGGCGTGGATTTTGAAAACGAAAAATTCCTCGTGGACGGCGCCGTGCTGAACTCTTTCGACGTGGTCATGATCATCGGCGAGCTCAACGAGCACTACGACATCGATATTTCCGTCGATGACATCCTGCCGGAGAACTTCAACTCCGCGGAGGCCATCTATGCGCTGGTGGAGGATATGCAGGACCGCATCTGATAAAGGAGACGGGGAAAAGTGGGCATTGTATCGCTTCAATATCTGTTTTTTCTCACGCTGACGTTTCTGGCGTATTTTCTCTTCCCGCGCAGCATACGCTGGTGGGTGCTGCTTGCGGCGAGCGTGGTGTTTTACGCGCTCTGCGGGCTTGAATACCTTCCGTTTCTCGCGGTGGTGACGCTTTCGACCTATTTTGCCGCGCGGGCCATGGGCTCCATTGCCGAAAAAGCGGCGGCGCAGATGGCCGAAAAGACGGAACGGGAGGAAAAGCGTGCCATAAAGGCAGCGGCGCAGAAGAAAAAGCGCTGGATCATTGCCGTGTGTCTGGTTTTGGATTTCGGCATTCTGGCGGTTTTGAAGTATCTGAATTTCTTCGTGGATCTGCTGGGCGGGGAGCGGCTGGAACTGCTCATGCCGCTTGGCCTGTCGTTTTATACCTTCCAGGCAGCGGGCTATGTGATCGATGTGTACCGCTCGAAGGAAAAGCCGGAGAAGAATCTGGCGCGCTACGCGCTGTTTGTGAGCTTTTTCCCCCAGCTTGTGCAGGGGCCCATCGCCCGCCATGACAAGCTGGCCGCGCAGCTGTACGAGGGCCACGACTTCGATTTTGTCCGCGCGCGCTCGGCGCTGCGGCTGATGGCGTGGGGATATTTTAAGAAATGCATCGTGGCGGACAAGCTCTCGCCGGTCGTGGCGGCGCTGTTTGACGATCCGGCGGCACATTCCGGCGCCATGGCGGTCTTTGCCGCGCTGTGCTACGGCGTGCAGATCTATGCGGATTTCTCCGGCGGCATCGACGTGGTGCGCGGCGCGGGGCAGTTTGTGGGCATCGACATGGAGCAAAACTTCAATCAGCCCTATTTTGCCACCTCTATCGCGGATTTCTGGCGCCGCTGGCACATCACGCTGGGCAACTGGATGCGCAGCTACATCTTCTATCCGCTGGCGCTTTCAAAGCGCATGACGCGCTGGGGACGCCGTCTTTCGGATAAGCTCGGCAGCTATGCCGGAAAGGCCGTGCCGCTGTGCATCGCCTCGCTGGTCACGTTTCTCGTGGTCGGCATCTGGCACGGCGCGGGCTGGAAATACGTCGTTTACGGCCTGTGGAACGGTCTTTTGATCTCCATCGGCACCTTCACGGAACCGGCGCTCGGGCGCTTTTACGAAAAACACAGCATCGACCAGAACCACTGGGCGCTGCACGGTGCGCGCATCCTGCGCACATTTCTGCTGGTGACGATCGGACGCTTTTTTGCCCGCGCGGCGGATTTGAAAACCGCGCTTTTCATGCTCGGTCGGGTCTTTACCGGCTGGAACGATGGTCTGGATTTTATGACTGATCTGTTCTTGCTTGGCGTGGACGGGAAAAATCTCACCGTGGCGGCGGTCGGCGTGTGCGTGATGCTGCTGGTCGGCATTTTGCGCGAGCGGGGGAAGGATATCCGCGCGTGGATCGAGCAGCGGCCGGTCGCTTTGCAGCTTGTTGGCGAGTTTGTATTTGTGCTGGCGCTCATTATTCTGGGCGAGTACGGCGCGGAATACGACCCGGCGGATTTTATCTACATGGTGTTTTGATATGAAGGGACAACATCGAAAAGACATCGCGCGTGTGCTGATATTCGTTGTAGCACTCGCGGCGGCCCTGTGGTTTTTGAGCATCCCCTTCACGGTGGACACCCCCATGTCCAAGCGCATCGTGCAGGGCGCGCTCACGGAGCCGGAGAACACGCTGCAAGCCGTTTATATCGGCAACTCCGGCGTTTACCGCTTCTGGCAGCCGGCGGCCGCGTGGGACTGCGAGGGCATCGCCGTGATGAATCTGGCCACGGCCTCGATGCCGGGCGTTGCCACGCAGTATCTGATGGAGGAAACGCTTAAAACGCAGAACGTGGATATGTTCATCGTCGATCTGCGTGCGTTTACGGACTCGGAGCTCAACGAGGCAAATCTGCACAACATCATCGACTTCCTGCCGCTCAATTTCAACCGCCTGAGTCTGGTCACGCGCCTTTGTGTCTATCAGCACTACTGGCCGTATGAGGCGCTGGAATATTATTTCCCGGTGCTGCGCTTCCATGCCCGCTGGAACGAGCTGGAGGCTGCGGATTTCCGCCTTGCGGAGGACGACGGCACGAAATGCAGCTACTACACGAGTAGCTTTCTCGAGGATGTGCAGGATGAGCAGACGCGCTTTGCCGTCAGCGAGGAGCGAACCGAGCCGCAAAAACGCGCTGTGCGCGCCTTTGAGCAGCTCATGGACTACTGCGAGGAAAACGAGATCACGGTTTTGTTCGTGGCGGCACCGCTTTTGGAGCATGTGAACCAGAAGGAGCGGCTGAACTGGTTTGCGGACATGGCGCGCGAGCGCGGCTTCGGCGTGGTGAACTTCAACGAGCGGGCGGTATACGACGCCGTGGGGCTGGAGCTCGACGATTTCATGGACAACACCCACACGAACATCTTCGGCTCCATCAAATTCACGCGCTATCTGGCCGAATATCTGGCGGAAAACTACGGCCTGGCCGACCTGCACGGTATGCCGGGTTATGCCGACTGGGATGCGGCTGCGGCGCTGTATCACGAAAAGATCGGCACGGAGGCCTCCGCAGCGCTGACGAATGCGGCGGCAAAATGACAGAATATACGAAAGCGGCACGGATGACCCCGTGCCGCCTTTTGTTCAGGTTTTTCTATCGTGTTTGTCAAATGCTTTTTGCAATAGCCGTGCGCCGGGCTTTTCCACCAGATATGTCACAGCAAAGGCCAGCAGCAGCGACAGCGCAAAGCACAAAAAGGTGTAGCGGTGCTGCCACAGGGTGTCGCCGTCCACATTCGGCGTTTCGCTGGCGGAAAACGGTATGCCGAGACGCTTGAGGTGCACGGCGAGATTCTGGTGGATGAGATAGTAGTTGAGCGAAACGGCGGACAGCAGCTTCATCAGCCGGTTGCCGAACAAAAAGCGAACGGGCCTTGCGGCAAAGGGGATGCAGAGCATGAAAAGTGCCAGTGCCGCGGCGTAAAGCGGCCGGTGGAGCATCTGCCCGCGCTGAACGCTGACATTGAGACCATAGGTGCATTGCCGCTTCAGGATAAGCACCAGCGCCCAAAGGCATCCGGCGGCGAGCAGGGTGGAGAGCGACTGCCACAAAATGCGGCGGTCCTTGCGCGGCAAGGCTTTCCAGCGCTGGGTAAGGCGAACATAGAGCATTGCGCTCGCCATTCCAAGCGCGTAAACATCCAGAAACGACGGCAGCTGATTGACGACCATGGCGTAATCGCTGAGCGTGTGCAGACAGGCAAAACGCCACAGCCATGCCGCGCCGACGAGATAGGACAGCGTGAGCACGGGACGCTTCACGGCGGCTTTTGCCAAAAACGGATACAGCAGATACGCCTGCATCTCGATCACCAGAGTCCAGCTGGCCACGCCGATCGGTGTGGCGCGGTAGGTGTCGGAGAAAAAGGTAAAGGTGAAGGTCAGATGCGTGAGTATGTCCTTGACCATAAAGCGCGGGGAGGAATAAAGCCCCCACGGCAGTGCCACGGCAAAAAGCAGCAGCGCCGTTATGAAATAATAGCTCGGCGCTATGCGAAGGAAGCGCCGCCGGTAAAATGCCGCCCGATCCGGCAGCCGCTCGCCCTCATACATCGAGCGGGCATAGGGCAGAAACAGCAGAAAGGCGCTGAGCAATATCGTTCCGTCCACATGGATATAGCCCGTGCGCAGAAGGAAATCGAGTGAAACGGAGCCGATGCTGGGCGTCAGCCAGCTTTGCTGCCAGAAGTGATACCAGCTGACGAGAAACACCAGCAGCACGCGCACGCCGTCAAGCTCCGGAATGCGGCGGCTGGAGGGAATATAGACATCGCGGTTCAAGGCGTATCGCTCCCCTGTGACATACTCCGCAGCGCTTTGCGGTCCAGCTTCCCGTTGTAGGTGCGCGGCAGGGCCTGCATCCATGTGATGCGGCTCGGCAGCTTATAGGGCTCCAAAGCCGCGCGCAGATGCTCGCGCAGGATTCTTTCCTCTAACTGCTCGCCCTCGTAAAACAGGGCCAGCGCCTCGCCGGAGAGCGGGTCCTTTATGCCGATGCAAGCGCAGTCGGCCACGCCGGAGCAGCGCTTGGCCTCTTCTTCCACCTCGCCGGGGGCGATCTTCCGTCCGCCCACATTCACCACATCGTCCGCCCGGCCCAGCAGGAACACGCGGCCTGCGGCGTCCATGTATCCAAGATCGTTTGTGCGCACATAGCCGTTTGCGAAGGTCTTTTCCGTCAGCGCCTCATCGCGCCAGTAGCCGTCGGCCAGCATGGCACCGCCCCAGGCAAGAAGACCGGGATCATCCGCCGTTGCGGCTTTTTCCGCGCCGGTATCGTCGAGAATTTTCAGCCTTGCGTTCACGCTTGGCCGCCCGATGCAGCGCGGCGCGGCGTCCGGGCCGGACACCAGTGAAACGCAGCTGACACCGGCCTCCGTGGAGCCATAAAGGTCATAGAGGCGTGTGTGAGGCATCAGTGCCAGGAGTCTTTCGCGGTCGGCCTCGGCAAACACGGCGCTGCCAAAGCTGAGAAAATCAAGCTTCCCGTCGTATTCCGCCAGCCGGTCGCCCGTGAGCTTGAATAAAAGCGGCAGAGCGGCGGGGGAGAGCGCGCAGGAATTGGCGCCGTAGGTGTCGATGGCCTCAAAGAAACGCTTCACGGCGAGAAGCCCGTCCAAAATGATAAACGCGCCGCCCGCGAGCATATTGGAAAAATAGCGCCGCAGTCCCGCGGAATGGTTCAGCGGCATGGGGCAGACCTCCACGTTGCCCTCGCGCATTTCGGTGCCATAGCGGATGTTCTCCGCCACGGCCACATCCGCCTTGTGGCGCAGCGTGATGCCCTTGGGCGCGCCGGTGGTCCCGGTGGTGAACAGGATGAGCGACACATCGTTCGCGCCGGGCAGAGGGAAATCGTGCGTTTGCGCGCGCAGTCCGGCATAATCGGCCGGGCTCAGGATGCCCCAAGCGTCCGTCTGCTCCGCCGTTTGGGTAAGACGCGCCTCGGCGCAGCCCTTTTCCATCGGCACTGCCACGCCGCCCGCGAGCTGCACGCCGTGCAGCAGGGCGAGAAAATCCATATCCTGCGTGCAGCGGATGACCGCGCGGCCGCCCTTTTTGAGCCCCTGCGCCAGCAATGCCTCGGCCACGCCGCCGATGCGCGCGCAGTATTCGCCATAGCTCAGACTGCCGCGCCGGTCGGCCAGACACAGCGCGTCGGGCGTTTTGGCCGCGTTATGAAAGAGTATTTCAACAATGGAATCCATTTTTTGCGCTTCCTTTTTCCTTTGGGTGTGGTATAATAAAGCCATGGATATGACGCACAGAGAAAAGATCAATGTAAACGTTCGCGTCTGTGACATCAGCGGCCAGATGCGCCCGTCGGGGCTTTTGTGGCTGTTTCAGGACGCGAGCGAGGTTTTAACGGAAAAACGCGGCGTCGGCCCGCGCACGATGGAGCAGAAAGGGCTCAACTGGATCGTGGCGCGCCTTGGCTGCGAGTGCGAGCGGCTGCCCGTGTGCGAGGAAACGGTGGAGATGGTCGTGTGGGCGGATAAGCCGCGCATGGGCATCTACCCGTGGCAGTACCAGATCCTCGATGCGCAGGGGCACGCCTTTGTGCGCGGCTGCGCGCTGTGGGTGATCTTCGATTCCGAAACACGCAGTATGCTCTCGCCGAACATTCCGCGCCTGGACCTGGAGGAGCGGGAGCCGCCGGATGTGTCCTTCCCGTGGCCGAAAACGCTCAAGCTGCCCGGAGAGCTTGAAAACCAAACGCTCCACCGCGTCAGCTACCGCGACTGCGATCTGAACGGCCATGCCAACAACGCCTGCTATCTTGACTGGCTGTGCGATCTGCCGGACATGGATTTCCACCGCAGCCACCGTCTCAAGCGTCTTGCCATCGACTACCGCGCCGAGGCAAAGCCCGGCGAGGATGTCACGCTTTCCTGGTCGCTCGACGGCACGTCGCTGCTGTGCCGGGGCGAGGGAAAATTCCTGTGCCGGATGGATTTTGAATAAGACAAAAAGGGGAAGCAGAATTGCTTCCCCTTCATTATAAAGCGAAGATGCCGGATGTCAATCCGCGAATTGGCCGTTGTAGCTGACAAGCGAGGCGGAACGCACGCCGTCCACGCCGCGCAGCGCGGAAACAAAGCTGGTGTTGCCGTCTTTCGGTCGGACCTCGCAGGTGAGCTCGATGCCGTCGAAGGTGACGGTTTTGGCCTTCACGCTGTGCTTGCCGACCGCCTGAGTCACAAGGGCTTCGGCCTCGGCCTCGGCGGTCTCGTCCGCCAGATCGAGCACGAGGATATAAGGATGGACGCCGATCTTGCGGCGGGCAAACACGACCAGAATGATGCCGATGACCAGACTGCCGATGACGGCCAGCAGGAACATTCCCGCGCCGATCACGATGCCGCACGCGAGCGACCAGAACAAAAATACGATCTCAAACGGCTCCTTGATGGCCGCGCGGAAACGCACGATGGAAAGCGCGCCCACCATGCCCAGCGACAGCACGATGTTCGAGGTCACGGCAAGGATCACCAGCGTGGTGACCATGGTCAGACCGACCAGCGTGATGCCGAAGCCGGAGGAGTACATTACGCCCTGAAACGTTTTGCGGTAGATGAAATAGATGAAGCCGCCCAGAACACAGGCGAACAGCATGGCCGCGATGATGTCCACGGCGGAGATATCCGGCACGCTTTCGAGAAAGCTGGATTTGAAGATGTCCTTTAAGCTCATGGTTTCTATGTTCCTTTCGTCACACGCGGTCGGCGTGTGATTTGTTTATATGTCGAATTGGCGGCAGGCGGCGTATTTGGAGAAGGCGCTCACGCGCAGCGTGCCCTCCTGAATGATGTCGGCAATGATGTCCGGCAGATAATTATCCCACTTGACCTCCATCAAAACGAAGTTCGGCATGGCGGGAACCAGCACGGCCTCGCCGAGCAGATCGGTCGAGCAGATGCCGCTGCGGATGTCGTAGTCGAAGGTCACGCGCACATTGCCCGGGCCGTACACATACGGCTCGCGCCGGTAGGACACGATGGTTTTCGGCCGCAGCTGCTCCTGCTTCATGCGCACATACAGCTCCCGGATGAGCGAGTCCTCGCGCTTCATCATCCAGGAGGTATCGCCGGCCAGCAGGGCCTCAAGCTCCTCGGCCGTCATGGGAGCGGAGAATTTGGTGCCCAGACCGCCGCTTTTGAGCTTTTTTTCCAGATGCAGCGTGGCGTTGTTGCCGCCGTAGCGCCGGATGCGGAATTTTTCGCGGAAGGAAATACCGGCATAATTCGCCATCAGCGCCGAGTCCGCCAGATCGTCAAAATACAGGCTCTCAATGCTGTAGCCGCCATCGGCGTCCACGTGACTGTCCCTCTCCATCACCAGCGCGCAGCGCCGGCGGAGTGATTCGTATTCAGCGCGGCCGAGCGGATATTTCAGCTCGTGGCGCATTTGTATCTTTTCTTTTTTCTGCATAGCATCCATAAGGTATCATTTAACCCTTTCAAAATGATGAATAAATTATAAACAATGAGGATGTTTGGCCAATTTATGGCTTTTCGGGCCGCTGAAAACGCGTTTTTGGCGTTCACAGCGGTTGGGTTTTATGGTATAATGCCAGTTTGTGAGCGATGCCGGGAGCATCATACCACAGTTTTGCGTAAAACGCAAAGGTGAACATGATATGGAGGGCGAAGACCCGATGAAGAAAACACTGATAAAAATTCTCTGCTTTGCGCTGGTGCTGGCGCTGCTGCTGGGCCTGTCCGCACTGGTCGAGCGTTTGCAGCCGACGCAGGAGGAAGACGTGGCCGAAGCGGCAGTGACGCAATCCGAGGGGCTTCCGTTCTGGGATCAAACGCCCTCGCTGGAAGGCGCGACGGGGATCTGGCTGAGCGTCGATTATGCCTGGATACAGGGCTCGGGCGCGGCGGCCACGGGACAGAATGTCACCATCGCCTATCCGGGAACCTATCAGATCGCCGGAGAGCTGACCGACGGCAGCATCACGGTCGACTGTGAGATGGAGGGCGAGGTGTATCTCATGCTCTCCGGTGTGAACATCCATTGCTCCACCGGCCCGGCCATCCATGTAAAAAGCGCGAACCCGACCATGATCTATCTGGTGGGGGACACGGAAAATGTCCTCTCGGATGGCAGCGAATACGCCGTGGTGACAGGCATCGACGGCCAGCCCGAGCTCAAGCAGCCGGATGCCGTGATCTACAGCGGCGACGATCTTGTGGTCGCGGGCGAGAACGGGAGCCTCGCGATCGAGGCAAACCACGAAAACGCGATCCACAGCCGCGATGCGATCTATCTGGTTGGCGGCAATATAAATGCCACGTCGGTGCTGGATGGTGTGAAGGCGGCGGACGGCGTTGGCATAAACGGTGCGACGCTTGCCATCGATTGCGGCGACGACGGCATATCCACCTCCAAGGGCTATGTTTCCATGGCCTCCGGCAGCGTATCGGTTGCTTGCGGCGGAGATGCGATTTCCGCGCTTCTCGGGGCCGAGGTCTCCGGCGGCGATGTGACGATCACAGACTGCCGCGAGGGCGTGGATGCGCCGGTGATCTCTCTGTCCGGCGGCACGGTGAGCATCGCGGCGGAGGACAACGCTCTCGCGGCCACGATGGGCGACATCGACTCCGGCTTCACGGCGGCGGACTGCGCCGTGAGAATTTACGGCGGCTCGCTGTATGCCATCGCGCCGTGCTGTGTGCGCTCGGACGGAGCCTTTGCCATGACGGACGGCGCGGTGTTCCTGCGTGCGCTTTCCGCGGAGGATACGCCTCTGAAGGCGGCGGACAGCGTTGTTTCCGGCGGGACGATGTTCCTGTGCGGCGATTTTGAATCCACTGTCCTTTCGCGCGACGGCGGAGTGAACGCCGTGTATTACCGCAGTGAAAACGTCATCGCGGCGGGACAGACCGTGTCGCTGGCGGACGCGGCGGGGGAGATATTCTTTGCCCTGACGCCGAACACGGATTTTTACTCGCTGCTCATCGCCTACGGCGGTCTGGTGCAGGGTGAAAGCTACACGCTCAGCTGCGGCTCATCGGTGCCCTTTACGCAGTCGGAATGGCTCACCACGGCTGTGGCCCAGCGTTGGGGCGGCTTTGGCGGACGTGGGCCCGGCGGCGGACCCGGCGGCTTCCGGCCCTGAGTGGAAATTGGATTAGATAGAGAAGGAGAGAGCAAATTGATAGACATGAACAGGAAGCTTCAGCTTCCGGACAGCAGCGTTCCGCGCTATATGGAAAGCGACTATCGCCGTGATCTTGCGGAAAGCAATGGTGCCGATCGGGAAACCCTGCTTCGCGAGGCGAAGGCGCGCGGACAGGGCTTCGGCTTTGCCTACATGGATGCCGTGGAGCAGGCTATGGAACGCCATGCACCCACCTGGGTCGCGCATAACAATCGAATCCAATACACCGAATCGAGCGAGGACTGCAAGGTGCTCAACCGTGTGATGAGCAACATTCGCGAGGATGTCGATGTGAGTATGCAGCTGTATATCACGGAAAATCAAGGCGTGATCGACTGCTGGCCAAGCTCGTTTTCCGCCTCCAGTTTGATATTCAGCACGTACAGCGGTGGCGAAAGGAAAGACACAGACGTTTATTTTAATTATTTTGGATCGGACTTCACGGTAAGATATAGAGACGGACGGGACCGCTTCGAGCGCGAAAGCGACCAGCCGGTGTATCGAAACCAGAGCCCCGTGGTCGATCTGCCGGAAAAGAAGGAGATGGACGCGCGCGAGGCAGAGATCAAAAAAACAAGGATCTACGACAAAAAAGACGTAAGAAAGAATCGCTTCAAGCACATCATTGCAAGACAGGCGTGGGTCCTTGCGGGCATCTATATCGCGCTGATCCTCCTGTCGCGCTTTGCAGGGCTGGATCTGACCATTTTGAAGGATTGGCTGTATACTGCGCTGGACTCCGAGAGCACCGTGGTGGCGGCGCTGGTGTTTATCCCCACGCTTCTGTTCATGCTTCTCTTGGGCATCCAGCGGCTGCTGAGCATATCAAACGCTATGTTTGTCCTTGGCCTTGCGGCTCTTGCTTTCTGCGGCTATATCGGACGCTATTTCCTGGAGGGACTGCTGTCGCTGGATGAGCCGTGGATCAGCCGCAAGATGGTCGCGGCCGGCGAGCAGGCCTGCCGGGATCTGTGGGCGCTTTGGGAGTCGGAGGAGTATAAGCGCGTGATGGAAGACAACAAGCGCTTCCGTGCGTGGCAGAAGGAGCAGAGCGAGCAGTGGCACAAGGCCTGGTTTGAGCGGGCGCAAACGAGCGACACGCACGAGCAGGCTCGAAAAATACTTTTTACCATGGATGAAAGCGATCTGCGCCGCCTGGGTGAGCTGTCGGACGAACGGGCGGGCAGAAAAGCGGGCGAAAAAGTGGCGGATGCACCGCTGGATAAACTGGTGGATACGCTGATCTCAGAGCCGATGAGCGACCTTTACGATCGCTTTATAGGGGAACTGCTGGCTAAGGCAAAGATAAAATTGGCGCAGAGACCGGCACAGCAGTCGGAGGATAAGCCCGCAGAGAAGCCGATAGATAAACCGGCGGAGAAAGCGGTGAACAGTGCCTCGTCCTCGTCGCTGGAAGCGGAGCTGGCCGCCGCTCTGGGTGTTCAGACGGAACAAGCGGCGCAGCCGGCTCCCGCGCGGTCGCTGGAGGATATGCTGAAGGAGGAGCTGAGCAAATGAAGCGCGCGCTGGGACTGCTTTTGTGCCTTCTGGCACTGCTGGCTCTTGTCGGCTGCGGGAATGTGAAAAACGCCGTGGTCGAGCCGTGGGAGCCCTCCGCGCTTTATTCAGACGGCGAGATAAACGCCGCCGTGCGCGCGGCCAAGCGTGTTTTTTCCCGCCATTTCGGCGGCTGCACGCTCACGGAGCTTGCCTATTCCGAGACCCATTCATCGAAAGACGAGATCGCGATCCTGGCCTCCTTTGATGTGGACGCCTCCGGCGGCGCGGAGGGCACGCTCAATCCAAACACCCACTATACGCGCTATCAGTTCACGTTTTCCCGCGGCCTTTTCGGCCTGTGGAAGCTTGCAAACAATGGCTATGCCTGAAATAAGATCGACCTCCGTGCAGAACGAACGCACGGAGGTCGATTTTTTCATTTGGCGTAAAGCTGATAAACGCACCAGCCGAGAAGCCGCTTTGGCATGAGCGCGGCGAGGGTGTTGAAAAGCTGGTATTTCAGCCCGATGGTGTAAAGCGGCTTTACCGAGCGCTGCATGGCGCGCCGGGCGAGAAAGCGTCCAGGCGCATCGGGCGTTCCGCCGTTTCGCTCATCCTTTTCCATCCCGGCCACCGAGCGGGCGATGCGCCCCTGATACTCCTCGTCCCCGGCGGGCGATTTTTCCCGCGCGGCGGTAAAGCCGGTGTTGATGTCGCCCGGCATCACGGCGCAGGCAGTAATGCCAAACGGCTTTATCTCGCAGCGCAGAGCGCGGATATAGGCGTTGATGGCGGCCTTGGAAACGGAATAGTAGGTTTGAAACGGGATCGGAATGGCCCCGGCCACGGAGCTTGTGCACACGATGCGGCCGCGTTTGGCCCGGCGCATATAAGGCAGAACGGCCTTCACGGCGTTCACGGTGCCGAAAAAGTTTACATCGAGCTGCCGCATGGCGTCTTCCAGTGCGGTAAATTCCACTGCACCGGATATGCCGTAGCCCGCGCAGCAGACGAGAATATCGATGCGTCCGCTTTGCGCATAAACCTCGGCGGCGGCCGAGAGCATCGCGGTCTCGTCCGTAACATCGGCAGTGATGTGCGTCACAGCGGGCTGCGGCTTTTCGTGGCGGCTGATCTCATACACGCGGCATCCCTGCTCTGCCAGAGCCGCTGCACAGGCGCGCCCGATGCCGGACGAGCCGCCGGTCACAAGGGCGGTCAGCATAGCTCGTGGCGCTTCAAAACGGCGCAGAGGATATCCACGGCCTCGTCCACAAGCGCCTCGGTGTGGCTGGCCATCAGGCTGCACCGCAGCAGACATTCATGCGGCGCACAGGCGGGCGGCAGCGTGGAGTTTACATACACGCCCTCCTGGAACAGCTCACTGCTGATCTGCAGCGTGGGCAGGGGTTCATAGGTATAGATGGGGATGATGGGCGTTTGAGACACGATGATCTTCACATTGCGACCGAGCAGCTTTTCGCGCATATAGGCGGAGATGTGCTGAAGCTGTTCGACCAGCTCCGGATGCGCGATCAGCTCGTTCAGCGCCGCGTGGGCCGCGGCCACATTGGCCGGCGGCATGGAGGCTGAGAAGATATAGGGGCGGGAATTGTGGCGGATGTAGTCGATGGCGCGGTGGCTGCCGGCTACAAAGCCGCCGAGGGAAGCGAGGGATTTCGAGAACGTGCCAACGGTCATATCGACCTCGCTTTCAAGACCGAAGTGGCTGGCTGTGCCGCGTCCGCCCTTGCCCAGAACGCCCAGTGCGTGCGCATCGTCCACCATGACCTTCGCGCCGTATTTGCGTGCCAGAGTCACGATGTCCGGCAGCTTCGCGATGTCGCCGCCCATGGAGAACACGCCGTCCGTCACGATCAGACAGCCGGATTCCTCCGGGACCTCCTGCAAAAGCCGTTCCAGATGCGCCATGTCCGCGTGCTTATAGCGCAGCATTTTGGCATAGGACAGGCGGCAGCCGTCGTAGATGCTGGCGTGGTTTTCGCGGTCACAGATGATATAGTCGCCCTTGCCGGCAATGCAGCTGATCGCGCCGAGATTGGCCTGAAAGCCGGTGCCGAAGGTGAGAATGTCCTCCTGGCCCAGAAAGTCTTTGAGCGCCTTTTCAAATTCCAGATGCAGCTGCAAGGTGCCGTTTAGAAAGCGCGAGCCGGAGCAGCCGGTGCCGTAGGCCTCCACGGCGTCCATCTCAGAGCGCATCACGCGGGGATTGACCGTCAGTCCGAGATAGTTGTTCGACCCCAGCATG
>CAYROZ010000014.1:0-23948 GCA_964426125.1 uncultured Oscillospiraceae bacterium | reverse complement strand
CGAAACATTGGCTGGTGACCTTGCCGGTATTGTGGCAGTTTGTGAGCGTGAAGGTACCCATGTTGTCCCAGGCCAGGCCGACAATGCCGCCGGCTGCGGTGGACCCTTCTACCGTGGCAGAGCTGGAACAGTTTTGAATCGTACCCTTCATGTAGCTCGCGATGCTGCCGGCCATACCTCCTCCCTTGAAGTAGGAGTTGGTCACGTTGACGTTCTGAATTGTGCCGCCGTCAACATAGCCGAACAGACCGACATAATTGCTGCTTGTATCGTTAACATACAGGCCGGAGATGGTTTTTCCATTGCCGTCAAAGGTGCCGGTGTATTGATAGGCAGGGGTGTTTTCGCCGATGGGTGTCCATGAGCGCAACGCTTCGACGGCCGCAGCCGTGTAATTGCCGTTCGTGTCAAACGTGCCGGGGTTGACGGTGATGTTCTCCGTCAGCTTGGCGCTGATGCTCTTATTGCCGCTGTTCACCTGCGCCGCAAACCAATAGAGCTGCCCGGCGTTGCCGATTTGATAAACGCCATCGGTCAAGCTCGCGGGCTGATAAGGAGCAGTACAGTCTGCAACGGTGCAGAAACCGTTCGTATAGCTGTGCGTATGCTCGGCCAGCGCCGTCACTTGCTCGTTGAACCAGCCGAACAGCGTCACAAACACCTCCGCGCCGGTGACGAGTCCCTGCTGTTCGGGCGTGAGCGCGTCGTAGGCATCGTAGGCATTTTGCACGGCGTCATAGTCCTCGGCGGCCACGGTATCGGCCGTGGGCAGCGCGTCGATCAGCGCCTGCACCGCCGCCACCGCTTCGTCCACCGCCGCGGGCACAGGTGTCGCCTCCTCCGCGGGTTCCTCCGCGGGTTCTTCCACAGGTTCCTCGATGGGTTCCGCCAGCGTCTCATCACTCGCCGCAAACGCCGCCATGGGCGCGAGCGACAGACAGAGAACGAAAGCGAGAAGGATGGATAAATAGCGTTTTTTCATAAAAAAACCTCCTTTTGAGGCAGACAGCAAAACCGTCAGAGTTTACATTTTCGGGCGGCAGATTGCCGCCCCTACGGCTTCTAACCACGCTCGGTTAGAAATATAAATCTACATTCCTATCGTAGGGGCGGATATCATCCGCCCGCCGTTTTCAAGTCCCTCTTGTTGCCAAACCAATTTATACAAATACACTATATCATGTGCTTCTGCCCAAGGCAAGACTAAACTCGCCGCATAATACAAAAAAGATCTGGAATGCATAGCAAAAAGCCACCGGATGCAGCTCCGATGGCTTTCGCATGGTTTATCTTGCGCGCAGCAGGGCTCCGGCAAGGTCCGCCAGCGCCTCGGCGCTTGTGCGCGAAACGAGATAGCTCGCGCCGTTTGCCACGCACACGCAGCTGGTGGAATCGTAGCGGTAAAGGGCGATGGCAAGCGTGCTCTCGCTGTTTTCAAACGCGATGGAAACGGACAAAAGCAGCTCGCGGCTGGCTCCCTCGGGCGCAGCGCCCGTGGAATAGAGCGCGGCCAGATCGTCCAAAAAGTCCTGCACGTCCACGAGTTCAATGTCCACACTGCGGCCAAGGCCGTCCGTTTCCAGCGTGAGGGACGCGATTTCCGCTCCATCGAGCGCCAGGAAGTTTTCCGGCGCAAGCGCGGCGCGATCGGCATACATGAACGCGTCAAGCGCGGTACCGGCCGCGCGGTAGATCATCTTTGACCCGGCAAAGCACACATACACCTCGCCGCCGTCGGCATAGGAGCCGAATTCCAGCGCGAACATTCCCGCCTCGCCGTTCTCCGTTTCGTAGCCAATGGTCACGGTACCCTGCGGGGCGTCGAGGCCATAGTCCGCAAGCGTTTCGGCATCCGCGTTCCAGGTCTCGCAGGCGGTAAATTCGATGTTCGCCGCCTGATCGCAAAGCGCCTCCACAGCCGCCGTGTCAAGCGGCGTATAGTTCCCATCCGCCGACTTATCGAACCATTCAAACGCGTCCGTGTAGCTGACGGAAAGCGGCTCGTCCACGCGCTCGAGGATATAGCTTTCCCCGCCGGACACGACCGAGATCGACGTATAGCGCGCGATGTCATCGGGCGCCGTTTCAAAGGCCACGAGATTTTCAAGGTCATACCAGAAAGCGCCCGTAAGGCCGCCGTTTTCCATGTAAACATCCGTGCCGCCGTCGATGGTCATATAATATGCCCCGGCCAGCTCGCTGTAAGCGCCCACGGTGTAGTGCCGCTCGCTTTCCCCGGCGCGGACCGTCAGCTCAAGCTCCGGCTCCTCCAGACCGTAGTCGGAAAGACTTTCGGCCCCTTCCACATACACTTCCCCCATCACAGCGGCCGCCGCCGACTGCATCTGGGCCGCCTTGGTCTGGTCGATGGGGCAGTTCGGCTCGTCCGGGCAGACCCACCGGCCATCCGCATCGCGCTCAAGCGTCACGCGCACGCCGCCATAGGTCCAGTCCATCGCGTCGATGGCGTCGTAGTCGCCCACGGCAAGACTTTCGCTGTTTGTCTGCGCGGCGAGCGTTGCTTTGTTCGCCTCGTCCTTTTTCACCGCTGCCGTCACGCCGAAATACACGCCCAGCGCCACGGCCAGCACCGCCGCCAGCGCGATCAGTTTGCTTCCCCGCTTCATCAGCGACGCCTCCTTTTGATAAAGGTCACAACGCCCACCGCCACGAAGGCCAGCGGCACCAGCGCCATCATCACGATGCGCGCGGCACCGGCTGCGCTGTCGGAGAAGGTCAGATAGTCCGAGCCGGTGGTCTTTGCGTGGATGGAGATGGAGTCCGTTTTCTCGCACAGCCAGTCAATGGCGTTGAGATACAGGTCAAGGTTCGCCCCCGACACCATGTCGGAGAAATCCTTTTCCATGAAGATGTTCGACCCGAACACCACAAGCTTTGCGCCGGTCGTGCTGTTGATGCCCGCCGCCGCCACCACAAAGGGCCCGCTCGGGTCGTCGTCGGTCTGCTCCATGTTGGCCGCACCGGCGATGTTTGTTTTCAAATACGAGTCCGTCGAGCTTTTCAGCAGCGACGAAACCGTGATGTCCTCCGCCGTTTCGCCCAGCGTCAGCGCCTGCGCATCCGGCAATATCACGCTGTAGCCCGCCTCGGACAGAGGGCTTGTGAGACTGTGGCTCTGCATCGCCGGCAGCAGCAGATCGATGTAACCGGCGTAATAGTAGTTGGAGTTTGTTTCAAGCACATAGCCATACTGCGCCGCAAGGCCCCAATCGGCCAGCAGGCTGTCATAGTTCGCCATGTCCTCCTCGGTGTAGGTCGTGGCCGCGAGCAGCTTGCCGCCCGCCTGCATATAGGCGCGGATCTTTTCGCACTCGTCGGCGGAAAGGTCGCTTGCAGGGCCATTGATGCAAAGCAGACCGCAGTCGTCCGGCACGGCCTCCGCCGTGAGCAGCGAAAGGGGCTCCACCTGCACGTTCTGCAGCGCGATGGCCGACTGCACCGCGTCGGAAAGCTCCGCCTCCCCATGGCCGGAAAGGACATACATCACGGGCAGACTGTCGCTCGTGACATAGCCGATGGCGCTGGTGATCTTCTGCTCGCCGGCAAAGGTGTCGCGGTATTCCTGGCCATAGTTGTAATAGTAGTAGAGATACTGCTCATAGTCGGAGTAGGTCCAGATGTCGGTGTAGGGCACATACATATGGCGCTCAGAGCACACGACGACCAGACTGTTGTTCGTGGCCGACTCGTCCGTGTAGGCCGAAAGGAAGTTCGGATACTTCACCGGGTCGACGCGCGTGACGGACACATGGGAATACTCCGCATAGCGGCCAAGAAGCTGCTCAAGCGTTGCATCCTCGCTGCCATCCTGCACGACCCAGTAGATGACCACATCGTCCTCCAGCGCGGCCAGCCGCTGCTCGCTTTCGCCGGACAGGGTGTAAAGCTGCTGCGGCG
This sequence comes from uncultured Oscillospiraceae bacterium, assembly GCA_964426125.1. Lineage (GTDB taxonomy): Bacteria > Bacillota > Clostridia > Oscillospirales > Oscillospiraceae > CAJOIG01. The sequence goes on along the minus strand of CAYROZ010000014.1, from coordinate 20,030 downwards.
TCATGTCCAGCTCCGTCATCGAGCTCGGCAGCGCGCCGACGATGAGATTTACCGCCACGGCGATGGCCAGCACGATCAAAACCGCGATCACGCTGTAGCTTCCGGCGGCGGAGCGGCGGGTCTTATAGGCCGCCCTCGCCTTCTCGCCCAGGGTTTTCAGCTTTTTCATCAGCTCCACCTCCTCTTCTCCATGCTCTGCACTGTGAGAAACAGGAACAGGGCGATGACGGACAGATAGTATACAACGGCTTTCATGCTGAACAGGCCGCTGGCAATATCGTCAAAGTGGCCGAACAGATTCATCGCACCCACAATGGTCGTGCAAAGGCCCGTGAAGCTATCCGGCGAGAGGATGTATACCGCTGCCAGAACCGCCGCCAGAACCACCAGCACCAGCGCCGAAAAGCTCAGGTTTTTCGTCATCAGCCAGAAGATCAGCGCCAGCAGCACCACCATCGCCGCCAGCGTGATGAACGCGGCCAGCGCCGTGGTGGACACATAGCTTTCCAAAAACGCCATCAGATACAAAAGCACGCCCGCGCCCACGCTCAGCCCCGCGGCCATGGCCACGTGTTCCGTGAGCGAGGACAAAAACAGACAGATGGCCGCAAAGGCCGCACACATCAGAAAATACAGTCCCAGCGCACCATAGGCCGAACGGTACGGTACCGAGCCCGCTGCGGCAAGCTTTTCAAGCAGCGGCGGATACACCGCCATCACCAGCAGCGGCAGCAGCGCCACGACCACGATGGCAAGGTATTTGCCCAGCACGATCTTCGTCATGCTCAGCGGCAGGGAATACAAAAGCTGGTCCGTCTTCTGGTGGCGTTCCTCCGCGATGGACCGGATCGTGAGGATAGGCACGGAGATGATGGGCACAAAATAAAGGCGCATGTAGTAAAGTATCGCCTCAAAGCGCGCCTCGCCCTGCAGGGTGATGAGCGCGATGAACAGCGCGCTGACCAGCAGCACGAACGCGCAGTATACATAGCCCGTCAGGCCGTTGAACTGGCTGTCAAGCTCGCGGTTATAGATCGCTTTCATGTCCTTCGCCTCCTTCCTCGCCTTCCGGCTGCGGCAGTTTATCGTCCGCCGTGAGCGAAAGGAACACATCCTCCAGGCTCGCCTCGCGCCGCTCCATGCGCAAAACCGGCATATGCGCGCCGCTGAGCGCAAACGACAGCTTCTCGTCCATGTCCTCCGCCGCGGGATCGGCCTCCACCGTAAGCTCGCAGCGGCCGTCCGCCTCGCCGTCAAGCGTCACGCGCGTCACACCCTCCAGCGGCGCAAGCGTCTGCATAACGGTCTCCCCGTCCGCCTTGACCGTGAGCGCATAGCTCACGCCGGCCGAGAAGCGCCCCTCCAGATTCTCCGGCGTGTCGCAGGCGATCAGCCGGCCTTTGTTGATGATAAGGATGCGGTCGCACACCGCCTGCACCTCGGAGAGGATGTGGCTGGACAAAATGACCGTGTGACGCCGCCCCAGCGAGCGGATCAGCTCACGGATCTCGATGATCTGGCGGGGATCGAGCCCGACCGTGGGTTCGTCGAGAATGATGAGCTTTGCCTCGCCCAGCAGCGCCTGCGCGATGCCCACGCGCTGGCGGTAGCCCTTGGAGAGGTTGCGGATGAGTCTTCCGCGCACGTCGTCAATGCCCGTGACAGCGATGGCCTTTTCGATCTGCGCGGCGCGCGCGGCGCGCTCCACGCCCTTCGCCTCCGCCACAAAGGCCAGATATTCCTCCGGCGTCATATCCGGATACACCGGCGGCTGCTCCGGCAGATACCCGATGCAGCGCTTGGCCGCGATGGGCTGGTCGAATATATCATGCCCGTCCACCGTCACACTGCCCTCCGTGGCAGCGAGGCAGCCGGTGATGATGTTCATCGTGGTGGATTTTCCCGCGCCGTTCGGGCCGAGAAAGCCATATACCAGACCGTCCTCCACTGTGAAGCTCAGATCCTCCACAGCGCAGTGGTCGCCGTAGCGTTTTGTCAGATGACTAACTTCAAGCAATCCAAACGCCTCCTTTTCATTCGCGTCATTATAGCTTTCATTTGTAACGCGGATGTGAACAGCTTCAAAACTCTTGTTTAAGATTTCGTTTCCGATTATAGCACACATGGCAAGCCGCATCTTGAAGTTTTCGGCCTTATTTGCTAATATAGCCGCAGGAAGTGATAAACTATGCGAATGAGACGAAAGAAAAATCTGATACCAAGACTGGAAAAATGCGCCCCCGTGCAGCAATTCCAGCCGCAGACGCTTCGCGGCCGGTGGCTTGCGGCCTTCCCCGGCCACAACGAGCTGCGCGCGGAGATCGGCTGCGGCAAGGGCCGCTTCACCGCCGAGACCGCCAAGCGCACGCCGCGCTCGCTGCTCGTGGCCGTGGAAAAAGACCAGAACGCCATGGTGATGGCCATGGAGCGCGTGATGGGCGAGGGCATCGAAAACGTGCGCTTTCTGGATATGGACGCGCTGGGTCTGCGCGAAATTTTTGCCCCGGAGGAGCTCGATGTGATCTACATCAACTTCCCCGACCCCTGGCCGCGCACCAAGGAGATCAAGCACCGGCTGACCTCGCAGAGCTTTTTGCCGACCTATCGGGAGCTGCTGAAAAAGGGCGGCCGCGTGGAGTTTAAAACCGACCAGGCCGGGCTGTTTGACTGGTCGCTGGAGCAGTTCACCGCAGCGGGCTTTACCCTGCTGGATGTCACGCACGACCTGCACAGCCACGGCGCGACCGGCGTGATGACCAACTACGAGGAGAAATTCCACGCCCAGGGCGTGAAGATCTGCCGCTGCGTAGCCGTGAAGTGAAGTGTACAATGGGAAAATCCCACCGCCGAGCGTTTGCCCTGGTGGTGGGATTTTTGCTTTATTTCAGTTGCTCCTCGCAGAATTGAAGCAGCGCAGGAATATCCGTTTTCACCGTCTCCCATACGATCGCATGGTCAATGTGGCCGTAGTTGTGAACAACGATGTTGCGCATGGCCCGCATCGGATTCCACGCAACGCGCTCCGCTGTTTCCCGGCGAAATGCCTCCGACAGGCCGCCGCTCAGCTCGCCAATTTGAAACAGCGAAAAAGCAACCGAGCGCTGGTAGTCCGCATCTGCCGCATATATCTCGTACACACAGCCATAGCGGTCGATCGTCTTTTCAATGGCAGTGCAGTAATCGCGAATATGCTCCAATCGCTGGCGGTCAGGCTGCGTCATACAAGCACACCCTTTCTCGAAGCACTGCATTCTTAAAGCTTTTATCGGATTGCGTTTCCGCGCTTTGCATCACAGCGCTGACCGTGAGCAGGTCAATGCGCTTGCCAAGCGCCTCCTCCAGCTCGCAATACAGCGCGCCAAGACGCAGCAGCGAGGTAAGCTCTGTTCCCGTTGTATCCACCAGAAAATCAATATCGCTGGTTTCCGTGGCCTCGCCGCGTGCATAGGAGCCGAACAGATACAGCGCCGGGATGCGATATTTCTGAACAATAGGCACAACGATCTGCCGAAGCTGGTCAAGTGTGTAGACCATATCCATCCCTCCCCTTTTCTTATTATAATGCCCACACGGCAAAAATGCAATTCAAAGCAAGACTTTTACTGTATCCCCAAATCGCGCATGAGCGTTGGCAGGGCCGATTCAAAGCGCACGCCGTAGCAGCGCTCCATGGGGCTTTCGCGCGTCAGACGCACCGCCTGCGCCGTGAACTCGCACGCCGCGCGGCAGGCCTCGCGGATCGGGCGCCCGGCCATGAGTCCCGCCAGGAATGACGAGCCCCACACATCGCCCGTGCCGTGGTACTGGCCCTCGATGCGCTCGGCAAAGGCATATTCCACGCGCCCCGCGTCCCACACCGCCGCGCCCAGCGTTTTGTCGTCAAAGCTCACGCCCGTGAGCACGACCTTTTCCGGCCCGAGCGCCGCAAGCTGCGCCAGTGTGTCCTCGATGTATGCGGTCTCAAACGGTCCTTCGCGGTAGGGCTTATCCAGCAGCAGCGAAGCCTCCGTGATGTTCGGGATAATAACATCCGCCTGCGCACACAGTGTGCGCATTTTTTTCGGATAATCCGGCGCGAAGCCCTTATACAAAACGCCGTGGTCGCCCATCACGGGATCGACCAGCCGCAGCGTGTCCGCATCCGCGAGCAGGGCCAGCACCTGCCGCACCAGCTCGATCTGCTCCGACGAGCCGAGATAGCCGGTGTAAACGGCATCAAAATGCAGGTTCAGCGTTCGCCAGTGCTCCGCAATGGGCAGGATGTCCGCCGTGAGATCGCGGAAGGTGTAGCCCTCAAAGCCGCCGGTATGGGTGCTGAGAACCGCCGTTGGCAGACAGACACATTCGATCCCCGCCGCCGACAGGATGGGCAGCGCGGCTGTGAGACTGCATTTGCCCAGACAGCTTATGTCGTGCACGGCGAGCGCGCGCTTTTGCCGCTGCATAGCAGCGCCTCCTTTCGGATGAAAAAGCGCCGGCCGAGATCGGCCGGCGCTTTGCCTTGCTTTTTTATTTGGAGTTGAAGATCTTGAAGATGCTGTCGAAGGGATCTTCCTCCGGGGTCTCCGCCGGCGTTTCCGCCTTTTTGACCTCGGCATGATCCGCCGCCTGCGAGAACAGATTCTCGCGGCGCTCATCCCGGGGCGCGCTGGCCGGAGCGCTCTCCGCTTCCGCGCCGGGAGTCGAGCTGACCGCACGAACGGTCTTGCTGTCCTGGTCGAAGCCGGTGGCGATGACGATCACGCGGATCTCATCTTCCATGGTGTTGTCAAACGACGCGCCGAAGATGATGTTGGCATCGGGATGCGCCGCCGCCTGCACCAGGCTGGCCGCCGTTTCGACATCGTCCAGCTCCATGTCCTCAGAGCCGGTGATGTTGATCAAAACGCCGTGCGCGCCTTCGATGGAGGTTTCCATCAGCGGGCTGGAGATGGCCATCTGGGCCGCGTCCTCCGCCTTGCCCTTGCCCACCGCGTGGCCGACGCCCATGTGGGCATAGCCCGCGCCGCGCATGATGGTGCACACGTCCGCGAAGTCGAGGTTGATGAAGCCGGTGTTTTTGATAAGACCGGAGATGCTGGTGACGGCCTCATGCAGGACCTCATCGGCGATCTCAAACGCATTTGCAAAGGTGACCTTCTGGTCGGTGGCGTATTTCAGACGGTCGTTGGGGATGACCAGCAGGCTGTCGACCTTGCCGAGCAGGTCGTCGATGCCGGCCATGGCGCGCTTCATGCGCTGGCCGCCTTCAAAGCCGAAGGGCTTGGTGACCACGCCGACGGTGAGGGTGTCCGCCTCGTGCGCGATGTCCGCAACGGTGGGAGCCGCGCCGGTGCCGGTGCCGCCGCCCATGCCGGCGGTAATGAACACCATGTCGGCGTTTTCCATGCACTTGGCAAGCTCGTTGCGGCTTTCCTCGGCAGCCTTCTGGCCGATCTGAGGATCGCTGCCGGCGCCCTGACCGTGCGTCAGTTTTTCGCCGATCTGGATCTTCTGGTCTGCCGTGGACATAGCAAGCGCCTGCTTGTCCGTATTGACCGCGATAAACTCCACACCGCTGGTGCCGGAGCTGACCATCCTGTTGACGACGTTGTTGCCCGCGCCGCCGATGCCGACGACCTTCAGGGTCACAACGTTCTCAGGGCCGGTCTCTACTGTATGTGCTGCCATATAAATTAGCCTCCCATGTTTTTTATCGGGCGTTATATACCATATTATCTGCTATATTTTATTACGAAAATTCATGCAGGTCAATAGTATATTTTCAATATTTCCATCAATAAATCAAATAAAAACGCAAAAATCCTCAATCCGGACTGACATATACCGTGGAGCCGTCCGACACGTCGATGATGCCGGTCTCATCCGCCCCGAGCTGGCGCACCGTGGCCAGCAGCATACGCAGCTTGTAATCGAGCTGATCGTTCTCCCCCAGCTTCACTGTGAAGCGGCCGCCCAGATATTCCATCGACGGATTCACCGCCGTGGAAAGATCCAGCGAGCGCACCTGATCGAGCATACCGTTCGTCTCCAGCGCCGCCAGCAGGTCCTTCAGGTAATCGAGCTTCAGCTCGTCGCCCTGCGCGGCCCGCGCCGCTTCGCCAACCGCCGGGGACTGCGGCTCAAAGCCCGTCACCGCGATCAGCTGCGCCGCCTGTTCGGCATCCGCGCTGCCGAGCAGCTTGCCCGAGGCGGTCATCATCCAGCTCTGGCCCTGCCAGTTCAGACAGGCCGCCGCCTGCGCCTCCTGCACTGTGATGATAACGGTGCTGGGCATATCGCGGTCGATCACGGCGGAGTCCACGAACGGAAGGCGGGAAAAAATGCTGCTCGCGCCGCCGAAGCGGTTGATGAAAAACAGGTTGTCGCCCTGCTCAACGCCCGAGGCCTCGATGATCTCGTCGGCCGTGTAGTACTGTGCGCCGACCACCTCGATCGTCTGCACACGGAAAAACAGGCCCACGCAAAACACCAGCATGATCAGGACCACAACGAAAATCAACGGCGCGAGAAGGCCGCTTGTTTTTTTCTTCTTCGGGCTTTGCCCGTATCGCTTGTATTCCGCCAAAGCAATAACCTCAATCGATTTTTTCCAAATCGGCCCCCAGCGCCCGCAGCGCCGTGTCCAGGCCGTCGTAGCCGCGTTCGATATGCCCCGGATCGACGATCGCACTCTCGCCCTCCGCCGCCAGCGCCGCGATCACCAGCGAAGCGCCGCCGCGCAGGTCCTCCGAGCGCATCGCCGCGCCATGCAGCGCCGAAACGCCGCTGACCTTTGCCACCCGGCCCTGCACGCGGATATCCGCGCCCATGCGCAGCATTTCCGCCGCCTGCCGGTAGCGATTGGGAAAGATGTTCTCCACGAAAACCGTGGTTCCCCGCGCCTTCAGGGCCGCCGCCATCATCAGCGGCTGGGCATCCGTCGGAAAGCCGGGATAGGGTCGGGTTTGTATGACCGGGGCCGCGCGGAGCGCGCCGTCGGAGCGCAGACGCAGTGTGCGGCTCGTTTGCCGGATTTCGCAGCCCATGGCCTCCAGCGTTTGCGTCACGGTGGCGAAATCGCGCGCATCCACGCCCCGCAGCTCGATCTGCCCGCCGGTGCCCGCACAGGCGCACAGCAGCGTGGAGGCCACGATGCGGTCCGGCATCACGCGCCAGCCGACCTTTTGGCGCGGCGTGAAGCCGCGGATGACGATCTCCGGCGTGCCGGCGCCGTCCATATCCGCGCCAAGGGCACGCAGAAAGCCCTGCAGCTGAACGATCTCCGGCTCACGGGCGGCATTTTTAATGCGGGTCTCGCCCTCGGCGGCGCAGGCCGCGATCATGGCGTTTTCCGTTGCGCCCACGCTGGGCATGGTCAGCTCGATCTCCGCACCCTTCAGCCGTCCGGCATGGCACACGATGTCGCCGCCCTGCTCCGATACCTCCGCGCCCAGCGCGCGCATGGCCCCAAGATGCAGATCGATGGGCCGCGGCCCCAGCTCGCATCCGCCCGGCATGCTCAGCCAGGCCTCGCCGCAGCGCGCCGCGATGGCGCCCAGAAAAATCACGGACGAGCGCATGGCCCGCATCAGATCGTGCGGGATGGAGCAGGCGCAGATATGGGTCGAGTCGATATGTATCACATCGCCGCAGCGATCCACGGCGCAGCCAAGATGGCGCAGGATGTTCAGCGACGCTTCCACATCCATAAGCCGCGGGCAGTTTGTAAGCTCCGTTTCGCAGCCTGTCAGGATGCACGCTGCCAAAATCGGCAAAACGGCGTTTTTGGCCCCCTGCACCGTCACGCTGCCTTCCAGGGGCGTTCGGCCCCGGACAGTCCAAATACTCATAGCATTTCCTCCGGCATAGTGGAATCAAATCATACTATGCGGAGAAAATGCCATTGTTACACAAAAAGCGTGAAGCTTTTTTAGCGGATATTCCTATTTTACACTCTTTTGTGGTTTTCCGCAAGCCCCAGCACAATGGAGGCGATGCGGTCCGTCGCGTCGTCCACACCCAGCTCCCGCGAGGCCAGGAACATCCGTCCCATGCGTTCCGGGTCGTTCAGCAGTCCTGCCACGGTGCAGTAAAGCCGGTCGGCATCGAACTGCCCTTCAAGCAAAACCGCCGCCGCGCCCGCCGATGCGAGCACCGCCGCATTTTTCTCCTGATGGTGGTTGACCACATTCGGGCTGGGGATAATGACCGCGGGCTTGCCCAGATAGGTCAGCTCGCTGATCGTGGACGCGCCGCTGCGGCAGATCATGATGTCCGAGGCCGTGAGCACCTTCGGCATATCGTAAATATACTCGCGCACATCCACGCGCTCGGACAAAAGTCCCTTTTCCGCCAGCTGCGACCGGATGGATTCATAATATTTCTTGCCCGTGGCATACACCAGCCGAAACGGCGGCTTTGGCCCCATGTGCTCGATAAAGCCCATCATCATCCGGTTCATATACTCCGCGCCAAGCGAGCCGAACGCGGCCAGCACCAGCGGCTCATCCAGCGGCAGTCCAAGCTGGCGGCGGGCGCGGCCCTTGTCCGCGCCGCGGAAATCCACGCGCACCGGCGTTCCCGTGACCTCCACCTTTTCCGGATGGCGGTAAAAGCCGCGGCACTCCTCAAAGCCGACCATGATGTGGTTGACGGACTTTTCCAGAAGTTTTGTCGTAAGCCCCGGCACGGCGTTTGACTCATGCACCGCCGTGGGGATGCCCATGTCCGCCGCGGCCTTCAAAACCGGATAGCAGACATATCCGCCCGTGCCAACGGCCACATCCGGCTGGAACTGGCGAATGATGCGCCGGGCCCGGCGCATGGCCTCGACCAGATGCACCGCCGTTTTCATGTTCCGCACGAGCATCTTCGGCTTCAAACTGCGCTGAAAGCCGCTGATACGAACGGTCTGGAAGGCATAGCCCTCGCGCGGCACGAGCTCGGTTTCCATGTTCCCCTCGGCGCCGACGAACAGGATCTCCGCATCCGGCATGAGCTCGCGTATCCGTCCCGCCACCGCAAGGCCGGGATTGATGTGTCCGGCGGTCCCGCCGCAAGTAAAAAGAATTTTCATAGCGTTATTTTTTCTCCGGTATGTCTCTGGACAGAGACAGAATGATGCCCATCTCCGCCATTTGCAGCAGCAGCGCCGTGCCGCCGTAGCTGAAAAACGGCAGCGAAATGCCCGTGCACGGCATACTGTTGGTGCACACGGCCACATTGAATATCACCTGGATGGCCAAAAGCGTGGTCAGCCCCATGCCCACCAGAAAACTGTAGCGGTCGCGCGCGTGCGAGCTGAGCCAGTAACCGCGCAGAATCAGCATGGCAAACAGCGCCAGAATGAGGATCGCGCCGATAAAGCCCAGCTCCTCGCAAACGACGGAGAAGATAAAGTCGTTGTGCTCCTCCGGCAGATACAGATACTTCTGGCGGGAGTTTCCCAGCCCCAGCCCGAGAAGTCCGCCGCTGCCGATGGAATACAGCGACTGGACGATCTGCCAGCTCGAGCCGGTGGGATCTGCAAACGGGTGCAGCCACGCGTCCACGCGCTCGCGGACATAGCCGACAAACTGATACGCCGCGAACAGGATCGCCGCGCCCGCGCCGCCGCCGATCAGAAACAGGCTCAGCCTGGCCCCGCCGATGAACAGCATCACGATGCCGATGGCAAGGATGATGATCGTGGCGGAAAAATGCGGTTCCAGCACCAGCAGCACCGCCAGCACGCCCAGTATGGCGGCAAACGGCCACAGGCCGCGGATGGTGCGCATCTGGTCCTTGCGTCGGCAGATCAGCGCCGAAAAATACAGCACCACGCCGATCTTTGCGATCTCCGAGGGCTGGAAGGTGGTGAAGCCGAGATTGATCCAGCGGCGCGCGCCGTTTACCTGCGTGCCGATGCCCGGCACGAGCACCAGCGCCATGAAGCACGCCGCCGCCAGCAGCACCACCGGCGAAATGCGCCGGTAAAAGCTCATGGGAAGGCGCGAGCAGACAAACATCACGCCCACGCCGCACAGGGCAAACAGTCCCTGCCGGATGAAGTAGTAGGCCGCATTGCCGCCCGTTTCATTTTCCAGGTCGTAGTAGGCACGGGCATAGCTGGCCGAAAGCACCATCACGACCCCGATGGTCAGAAGCAGCAGCGTGAGCACAACGAACGGCACATCCACCGCGCCGCGTTTTTCCTCCGCCGGTTCCTGCGCCGCGACACGGCGCGCGTCATATCGAACGGAATATTCACCGGAAGGCAAAAACGCTCAGCTCCTTTCCTGGGGTACGAACGGGTTTAAAACGAATAGCGCTGGAAGCAGGCGAAAAACGAGATCACGGCAAAAATGAGCGAAACCGACGTGAACAGGCCCCAGATCTGGCGTTCTGTCCACTTGTGGCCCAGCCAGCCGCCCATTTCCAGATGGTGATGAAACGGCGCCATTTTGAAAACGCGCTTGCCGTGGGTGAGCTTGAAGTAGCCCACCTGAATGATGTCCGAAAGCGTTTCAATGATGTATATGATGCCAAGCGGCACGAGTATGAGCGGCATATCCAGCGCAAAGGCCATGCCGCACACGGCGCCGCCGAGAAACAGACTGCCTGTGTCGCCCATGAAGCACTTGGCGGGATTGAAGTTGAAGATCAAAAACGCCGCCAGGCCCCCCGTGAGTCCCGCCGCAAACACGGCCAGAGACTCAAACTGCGCGCCCCAGACAAAGCAGATGACGGTGTAGAACAAAAACACGGGGATGGAAACGCCCGTGGCCAGACCGTCGATGCCGTCCGTGAGGTTCACGGCATTGACGGTGCCCACGCACACAAAGGCGGCAAACACGAAATAAAGCCACTCCGGCAGCGGGATCGTGACATTCCAGAACGGGATATACAGATTCGGCGTAAGGTAACCCTCCAGCCGCAGCAAAAACAAAAGTGCGATGGACGCGGCCAGCTGCAAAACGAATTTCGCGCGCGCGGAAAGGCCGAGATTCTGCTTCTTTTTCAGCTTTTCATAATCGTCCAGAAAGCCGATCGCCCCGAAAAACAAGCTGAACACCAGCACATACACCGCGCCAAGCTCGCCCGTGCGGATGTAGCTAAAGCCCGCCGTGAGCACCGCGACGGTCACAGCGATGATGAACACAACGCCGCCCATCGTGGGCGTGCCGGCCTTGGTTTTGTGCCAGTTCGGGCCGATCTCCAGGATCTGCTGGCCGGCCTTGATGCGGCGCAGCCACGGGATATATACCAGCGCCACGGCCACCGCCGCCGCGTATGCGATCAAAAATGCCAAAATCAGCTTCCCTGTCATATGCTTCCACTCCCACTTTATGTCTTTTCCTCCATCCGCTCCAGCAGACGGCAAAATTTCAGTTTAACATTATACACCATATCACCTGTTTCGCCAAGGGTGTATTTCCATGGCGTCAGTAGCGGCCCAGATTCCCGGCATCGGACAGGCTCACACCCACCACGCTGCCGCGTTTGGCCGCGCTGCCGGACGGTATGCTCTGGCTGGCGACCGTCACGCCCTCGCCGCCGAGGATGCCGGAATCGTCGCGCAGATACAGGCCGTACTCCGCCAGCGCCTCGCGCGCCTCGCTGTAGCTCAGACCCACCAGCGCCGGGACCATGGTCTCCGTTGCCGTCGGCTCCTCCCCGCAGTACAGGGCGATCTCGCTGCCCGCCGCGATCACGGCGCCCGCCGCCGGAAGCTGCTGCGTGACCACATCGCCTTCGCCAACGATGCGGCAAGTAAACCCGGCTTCCTCCGCCCGCTCCACCGCCGCAGAAAGGCTCCGCCCTTCCATTTCGGGCACTTCCCGGTCCACCAGCGCGCTTTCCTCCTCGCTGTACTGCGCCTTGACGCCGAGATACGGCAGCACATCCGCCATGATGTTGCCCACTGTGGGCGCGGCCATCTGGCCGCCGGAAATATAAACGCCGCAGTCGTTCGACGGCGTATCGAGCAGCACGAGCACCGCGATCTCGGGATCATCCGCCGGCGCGATGCCGGCAAAGGACACGATGTACTGTTTCTCGCCGGTGCTGGCCTCCAGCGTGGTTTTGGTGCTGGTGCCGGTCTTGCCGCCGATGCGGTAGCCCGCCACATAGGCGTTTTTGCCCGTGCCGCCGGACGAGCCGACCACCTGCTCCAGAATATTGCAGCAAACGGCGCTGGTCTGCTCGCTGATGACCTGCCGCACGACCGCCGGCTCCGTGTGGCGAACGGTGTCGCCCTCCGCGCTGAGCACATCGGACACCAGATACGGCTTCATCAGATACCCGCCGTTTGCCACGGCGCTGATGGCCGTGATCATCTGAATGGGCGTCACGGTGAAGGTCTGGCCGAAGGAGGCCGCCGCCAGCTGCGAGCGGTTCTGCTCGTCGAAGAACACGTCGTCATCCCACCAGAGGCTGCCCGCCTCGCCCGGCAGGTCGATGCCGGTCTTGTCAAAAAAGCCGAACGCGCGCGCGTATTCGTAAAACGTCTGCGCGCCCACCCGCTGGCCGATCTGAACGAAGGCCACATTGCACGAATTCATCACGGCCTCCGCCAGCGTTTCCGAGCCGTGGCCGCCGTCCTTCCAGCAGTTAACGGGCTTGGTGCGGCCGATCACATCCACGCTGCCGCCGCAGTAGAACTCCGAGTGTTCGTTCACGCTCCCCTCCTCCAGTGCCATCGCCAGCGTGATGATTTTGAAGGTGGAGCCGGGCTCATAGGTGTCGGATACCGCCTTGTTGCGCCACTGCGTCTCGCGCGCCGCGGCCAGCAGCTCGCTGCGCTCCTCCTGCGTGGCCGCCGCGTCCACGAGCGCCTGCTCCTCGTCGCCGACCGCCAGATAGTCGTTCAGGTCGAAATTGCCCAGCGACGCCATGGCCAATATCGCGCCGGTGTCAACATCCATCACGATGCCGCACGCGCCGTTTTGCACCATGTAGTCCTGCGCCGCCAGGGAAAGATACTTTTCCAGATAGTACTGCACCGTGGTATCGATGGTCAAAACCACGTCCTCGCCGTCCTCGGCGTCGTAGTAATCCTCAAAGTCCGTAAAGAGCATATCCGTTCCGGCGGCGTTCGTGGCGCGCACCACGCGGCCGTCGATGCCGGAAAGCGTGCTGTCCAAACTGTATTCAAGCCCCGCCAGACCATAATCATCCACGCCGACAAAGCCGATCACATGGCTGGCCAGACTGGAATAGGGATAATAGCGCTTTGTCGCCTCCTCGATCTTCACGCCGCGCAGCGCGTGCTCCTCCTTAAAGGCGCGCACAGCCTCCACGGTCTCGTCGTCCACCTTGAGCTTTACGGTCGAATAGTACGAGCTTTTGTCCTCCATCTTTTCAAGGATGCGCCCGCGGTCAACGTCCAGAATTTCGCTCAGTCCGTCCGCGATCAGCTCCTTGTCCTCGCCGTTCTGGTCGATCTCCGCCGGGCTGATGTAAACGTTCGACACCGCGCTGCTCATGGCAAGGATATTGCCGCTGCGATCGTAGATCGTGCCGCGCCGCGCCGGGATGGTCGTCTGGCGCAGCTGCTGGTTCACGGCCGCCGTTTCATACTTTTCGTGGTTGATTATCTGGATGAAAAAAAGCCGTACGGCCAGCGCAACAAACACAACAACGCCGCACACGATGGCTAAAGCCAGTGCGCGGCGGTGCATGATTCGGTTTGGCGATGCAGTCTGCTCACTGCGGCGTTTCGATGCCATAAGCTGCTCCTTCGATTTGATCCATGCGGCTTGTCTGCCATCACCAGTATATCGCAGCCGTTATCCGAAATATGACCGAATGCTGTCCAGCATAAGCGTCAGCTCCGAAATAAGCCCGTTTTTCTCCTCCGGCACGATCACAACGGCGCGGTCCTCGCCGCCCAGCCCCTCCAGGTAGGTGATCTGTCCGGCGCGGGGCTTTTGCATTCCCAGCTCCTGCGTGGCATAGCGCTCCACCTCGCTGAGCGTGAACACTTCCTCATAGCGCGCCTGCAGCTTGCGCTGCTGCTCGACAAGCTCCTCCAGCCGCGCCTGACTGGCCGCCGCCGCGTCCGAAAGCGCCGTCATGCGGATATGGCACAGCAAAAGCACCACCAGCAGCAGCGCCGCCAGTGCAAAACCTGCGACCGTTGCAAGCGAAACGCCCTGTCCCCGGCGGCTGATGGGCCGCGCATCGATCGCCTCGTCCTGCGCCAGATCCTCCGGATTTTCGCGTATCCACTCGCGCACGCGGCGTGCCGGCTCCCGTGCCGGCCGCTCACTGCGGCGGCGCGGCGCCGCGGTATCTTCGTAATAGCCTGCCGAGGCATAGTCATATGCCTCCGGCCCGTCCATCGAGTCGAAGAAGCCCGTATAGGTTTTGAATACGCGGGTCTCGTCCATTCTAGATCCTTTCGGCTATCCGAAGCCGGGCACTGCGCGCCCGGGGGTTTTCCTCGATTTCCTGCGGCGTCGGCATGACGCCCTTGCGCGTCACACTGCGCATCGTTTTCACAAAGCCGCACACGCAAACCGGAAACTCCGGCGGACAGGTGCAGCCGTCCTCCCGGGCGCGGATGGCCTCCTTGACCATGCGGTCTTCCAGCGAGTGGAAGCTGATGACCAGAAGCCGTCCCCCGGACACAAGGCGGTTTTCCGCCTGACAAAGCATCTGCTCCAGCGAGCCGAGCTCGTCGTTCACGGCGATGCGTATGGCCTGAAAGCTCCGCTTGGCGGGATGCTGCTTTTCCCGCAGCGCCGCCGCGGGCATGGCCGAGCGGATGATATCCGCCAGCTGCAAGGTCGTTTTAATGGGCTCCACGCGGCGCCGGGCCGCGATCGCGGACGCGATGCGTCCGGAATAGCGTTCCTCGCCATAGCGCCAGAGTATGTTTTTCAGTTCCTCCTCCGGCCAGCCGTTCACCACGTCATAGGCCGTGAGGGGGGCGGATTCGTCCATGCGCATATCCAGCGGCGCGTCCTTCATGTAGGAAAAGCCGCGCTGCGCGTCGTCCAGCTGCGGCGAGGACACGCCCAGATCGAACATCATGCCGTCGACCTTTTCAATGCCGAGCCGGTCGAGTATGTCGCCGATATCGGCAAAATTACCCTTCACCAGCGTCGCCCGCTCGCCGAAGGGCGCCAGGCGCTTGGAGGCATATTCGATGGCGTTTTCGTCCCGGTCGATGCCGATCAGGCGGCCTTTTTCCAGATGGCGCAGTATCGCCTCCGAATGGCCGCCCAGGCCAAGCGTTCCGTCCACATACACGCCGTCGGGCTTAATGTTCAGATATTGTATGCACTCGTCGAGCAGCACACTTTTATGCACCGGTCCCGCCATCAGAAATCAAGCTCCCTCATCACAGCCGCAATGTTCTCCGGCGAGGCCTCCTCGTCACGCAGTTCATTCCAGCGGTCGCTGTCCCAGAATTCGGCGTGGTTGTTCGCGCCGAGCACCGTGACATTTTTGATCAGTCCCACGCGCTCGCGCAGTCCCTGCGGCAGCAGCACGCGCCCCTGCGCATCCAGCTCGCAGCGCGCCGCAAAGGCATACAGCGGCCGCATGGCACGCTGCTTGCTGTAGGGCATGGCATTGACCTTGTCGGAAAACAGCTTCCAGTTTTCTGCGGAATAGGCATACAGGCACGGGTCCATCGACAGTGTGACGTAAAACTCGTTGCCCAGTTCCTCGCGCAGACGGGCCGGAATAAAAAGGCGGCCTTTGGTGTCGAGTGAATGGTGATATTCGCCGGTCATCCCAAAAGCCCCCTTTATATTTCTTTTCATGGGAAAGCGCTGAAGTTTTCCACCACTTCTCCCCACTTTTATGGTCTCATTATAATTTCTCCCTCCCTAAAAAGCAAGGGCTTTTTTCCACAGCCGCCGCGCTCTCCAAGCATTTCCAACAAGGTCTTGTGCCCCGCCGTCATCCCCCGAGGCGCACGGGGGCTACATCTTGCGAAAAAATTTTTTCCACCGCCCCGCCGCCACAGCGGCCATAAGCGCTGCGCTGGATCATCCCTTTTCCCACACCGCCTCCCACCGTGGGCGAAAAAACGCCCGGATACAGCCGCAGCCGCCCGAACGCCCGGACGGCTGTTTTTCCTTTCCGAAACAGAAAAAAACAGGGCCCTGACCGCCGTGGTCAAAGCCCTGTCTGTTATGATTTTACCGTCTTTTTCACTGCACCTTTTCGAACATGGGGCCGTGGCCGGTTTCGTCCCACTTGGCGGGGCCGCCGGTATAGAAAACCTCAAAATCCGCCGTGCAGAGCAGGCGTTCCTGATCGTCATACACCTCCGCGCCAAACAGCGCCGTGCGCTTGCCGACTCGGATGAGTCGGCTTTTCGCCGTGAGTACACCGGCGGCAGCGGGACGCAGATAGTGGATATCGGCCGACTGGGTGAGCATATTGCGGTCATAGCTGGCCGAGGCCACACCGGTGACGCAGTCGCACAGCAAAAACAGCAGACTGCCGTGGGCCACGCCCTGCGGATTGCGGCCGTTTTGCGTAAGCTCCACCTGGCATTCGCAGTAGCCCTCCTCCACCACAGTGAAGCGGATGTTGTTCCAGCCGTTGAAGCCGGGCAGTGTGTTGAGAACTTCCTTAAACTTGACAAGATCCATGTTTCTTTCTTTCCTTTACTCATCGCCTGTTCGTGTGGACAAGCGGAAAATTTAATGGTATAATTTTTCTAAGCACATATCGAAATTTGATCACAGGAGGAAACAATATATGCTTATTGGCAAGGTTTTGGAGAAAACCCGCGCGGAGCAGGCCTGGCAGGTTTGCGCCGACAAGCTGGCAGACAGCATCCGCAACATCTGGCAGACGAACGCCAAGCTCGGTCTGACCCAGTGGGAGGAATCTCTTTCCGAGGATCCCAACGCGCTGGCCGGACTGCGCGAAGAGGGCTTTAAAAATCTCGTAGGCGTGGACTACATCTTCAAATGGTGGGGCAGCGAGGACTCCGAGGAGCTCGGCGGCGAGATCAACGTGATCTGGAAGGTCGGCACCGACGAGGGCATCCACTGCTACCGCAGCTGGCTGAAGGTCGCCGAGCGCGACTTCATTCTGGGCCTGTATAAAACCGAGCGCGAAAAGCGCGAGGCCAACCGCGCCGCCTTCCGCGACGCCTTTGCCGCCTGGCAGGAGCTTTTTGCCGCGCTGTAAAACCGCTCAGCCGAGCAGCGCCTTCACCTTTCCAACCACGGTGCCCGTCTTGGCCACTCCCTTGAGCACCAGCGATTTGCACCAGCCGAGCACCAGCACCGTGACGACCGTCATCGCCGCGGCGAAAAGCAGGCACTGCCACCACTTCCAGTTCCATGCGTAGGCCTGCAAAAACATCAGCACGCCAACGACGAGACCGACGATCCAAAATATCAGCGTTAAACTCATATAAATCACTCCCTGAAAGCCCAAAGGCCCTTGCCTTTGGGCTTGTTTTTTTCACGGATTTTGCCGTATAGCAAAATCAAAACAGACTCATCTGGCTCTCCTCCGGCATGGAGCCGAAGGCGCCAAGCTCACGCAAAACGGCAAAGTGGGTCTGGCTTACCTTGGGGCAGGCCGCCGCGATCTCCTCGATGGAAACGAAGCTTCGTCCCCCCTGTCCAGCTCGCGCAAGATCGACCGCCGCCGTTTCGCCCAGGCCCGAAACCGCCACAAACGGCACGCGCAGCTGCTTATCGCCCACGGGCAAAAACTTCGAAGCGTCCGATTCATACAGATCGACCGGCGCGAAGTCAAACCCGCGCATATAAAACTCATACACCATCTCCAGCGTGGTCAGCAGGTCCTCTTCCTTGGCCGTGGCGTTGGGATTTGCGTTTATCTCCTTGATCTTCGCCTTGACCTTGGCGACGCCCTGCGTCATCATCACCGCGTCGAAGGAGTCCTTCTGGCTGCGGCGGTAAAACAGCGCGGAATAAAACGCCAGCGGATAATGCACCTTGTACCACGCGATGCGGAAGGCCATCATAACATACGCCACGGCGTGCGCCTTGGGGAAAAGGTACTCGATCTTGTGGCACGAGTCGATGTACCACTCCGGCACATTGTGCTCGCGCATGGCCAGCTCCTGCTCGTCCGTGAGCTGTTTGTTCTTCTTGCGCACGTTTTCCATGGACTTAAAGGCGGTGTTTGCGTCGATGCCCATTTCCATCAGATACAGCATGATGTCGTCGCGGCAGCCGATGGTCTGGCTGACGGAAGCCGTGCCGGATTTGATGAGATCCTGCGCATTGCCCAGCCACACACCCGTGCCGTGGGAATAGCCGGACAGCCGCACGAGCATATCGAACTTATCCGGCTGGGTGTCCACGAGCATCTGGCGCGTAAAGCCCGTGCCGAACTCGGGGATGCCCAGCGAGCCGGTCTGGCCGATGATGGGGTCGTCGTCCGGCACGCCCAGCGCCTTGGGCGATTTGAACAGACTCATCGTTTCCGGATCGTCAAAGCGGATGGTCTTGGCGTCCGTGCCGGTCAGGCGCTCAAGCATATTGATCATGGTGGGGTTATCGTGGCCAAGCTCGTCGAGCTTGAGCAGATAATCCTCCATGAAGTGGTATTCCAGATGCGTTGTGATGATGCCGGAACCGGCGTCGTCCGCCGGGTGCTGCACGGGGCAGAAATCCGTCACATCCATGTTCTGCGGAATGATGACCAGGCCGCCGGGATGCTGACCCGTGGTGCGCTTCACACCCACAAGTCCCTGCGCCAGACGGTTCATCTCCGCCTGATTGAAGCTCAGGCCCTTTTCCTCGGCGTATTTTTTCACATAGCCGTAGGCGGTCTTTTCCGCGATGGTGCCCACGGTGCCGGCCTTGAAAACATGGTCGTCGCCGAAAAGGGTCTTGGTGTATTCGTGCGCCTTGGCCTGATACTCGCCGGAGAAGTTTAAGTCGATATCGGGCACCTTGTCGCCCTTGATGCCAAGGAAGGTGGCAAAGGGGATGTCAAAGCCCTCTTTTTTCATCTCGATGCCGCAGTGCGGGCAGGTCTTGTCCGGCATATCCGCGCCGCAGCCGTAGCCCTTGCCGGACTCAAAGTCCGTGTGGTAGCACTGCGGGCAGAGATAGTGCGCCGGCAGGGAGTTGACCTCCGTGATGCCGGACAGATACGCCACCAGCGACGAGCCCACGCTGCCGCGGCTGCCAACCAGATAGCCATGGGCGTTGGAGTCGGCCACGAGCTTTTGCGCGGACATATAGATCACGTCGAAGTGGCGGGACAGGATGGTGTCCATCTCCATCTCCACGCGGTCGGTGATGATCTTCTCGGGGCTGTCGCCGTACAGCTCGTGCAGCCGGCCATAGACCAGATCCTTCAGCTGCCCGTCGGAGTTTTCGATGACCGGCGGATAAAGGTGGTGCTCCGGCAGCAGCGCCACCTGGCCTTCCACCATGTCCGCGATGGCGCGCGTGTTCGTCACCACGACCTCATAGGCCTTTTCCTCGCCGAGATAGGCGAATTCCGCCAGCATCTCATCCGTGGTGCGCAGATACAGCGGCATATCCTGATCGGCATCGGCAAAGCCCTTGGTGTTGAGCAGGATGTGGCGATAGATCTCATCCTCGGGGTCGATGAAATGGCTGTCGCCCGTGGCGCACACGGGGATGTTCATCTCCTCGCCCAGAGAGACCACGCGGCGGTTGAAATTGCGCAGGTCCTCCTCCGTTTCCGCCGAGCCGTTCTGCAGCATGAACATATTGTTCGCCAGCGGCATGATCTCGAGATAGTCGTAAAACGACGCGATGCGCCGCAGCTCCGCCTCGCTGCGGTGGCGAACGACGGCCTGAAACAGCTCGCCCGCCTCGCACGCCGCGCCGATGATCAGACCCTCGCGGTGCTGCATCAGCAGGCTTTTGGGGATGACCGGACTTTTGCGGAAATGTTCCAGATGGCTTTTCGACACAAGCTCATAAAGGTTTTTCAGTCCCACGCGGTTTTTCACCAGAATGGAAACGTGCCGCGTGCGCGGGGGACGGCCATTTTTGCGCAGCGATACGCAAAGCTCGTTTGCCTCGCGCAGCGTGTGCGCGCCGTGCTCCTGCAGGCGCTTGATAAAAGCCTCC
>CAYROZ010000013.1:0-24148 GCA_964426125.1 uncultured Oscillospiraceae bacterium | reverse complement strand
TCTGCGCCTCGTCGAGGATGATGAAGCTGTCGTCGAGCGTGCGGCCGCGCATATAGGCCAGCGGCGCGACCTCGATGTCGCCGCGCTCGAGGTATTTGTTATAGGTCTCCGCGCCGAGCATATCGAACAGCGCGTCATACAGCGGGCGCAGGTAGGGATCGACCTTCGATTGCAAATCGCCCGGCAAAAAGCCCAGCCGCTCGCCGGCCTCCACCGCCGGACGGGTCAGGATGATGCGGTTGACGCTCTTTTCCCGAAACGCCGCCACCGCGCAGGCCACGGCGAGATAGGTCTTGCCCGTGCCCGCCGGGCCGACGCCCAGCGTGACGGTGTTTTTGTGGATGGCCTCCACATAGGCCGTCTGGCCGATGGTCTTGGGCTTTACGGGGCGGCCCTTTGCCGTGACGCACACCACGTCGCGCGCAAGCTCGCCGATCTTGCCCTCCTGTCCCTCGCGCACGAGCTTGATGATGTAGCGCACGTTCTGCGCGTCGATGGTCTCGCCGCGGGCCGCGAGCGACAAAAGCCCCTCGATGGCTTTTTCCGCGTGCATCACGGCCTCGGCCTCGCCCTGTATTTTCAGCTGGTCGTCGCGGTCGGTCACGGCCACGCCCAGCTCCGTTTCGATGATGCGCAGGTTCTGGTCAAACGAGCCGAAAACGCTGATCACGTTTTCCATGCGGTCGACCTGTATGGTTCGTTCTGTCATGGATCTTCTTCCTTTGTCTGCGGTGTTTTGGCGGCGATATGCCCGGCCGTCATGGGAACGGTCACGCCGATGGGCTCGCGGCATTCGGCGTGCATGGTTACATACAGCCAGCCGTCCGCTTCGCTTTGCGTGAAACGAAGCTGTTCGATCTCGCCGTCGTCCGGCAGGGCAGCGCGCAGTTTTTCCGTCAGCTGCCGCTGCATCCGCTCGGCGGCCCCGCTCTCCGGCTGGGTGGATGTTTCCGTCTTATAAAGCTTTTCACGCACGATGCGCAGCGGCAGGGAAAAAAGCCCTTTCACCGCCGCTTGCGTTTCCTCTGTCATTTTAGCACAACCGGGCGGGCAAATACTACAGCCTTTATAAAAATTTATGCGTCTTTTTCCGAAAATCAGCGCCCAGCGCGTGCAAATGCAGGGCCCCTGCTCCGTTTTGCACTCCTCGAGCGGCGCCGCAGCGGTCATTTCGTGCCAGGTACGGGCCTGCACCGTGCCGATGGCGCGGGTGGCCCCGTGGCTTGCATAGCGTCCGACGGCCTCGCCGGATATGAGCACATCGCCCGCCAGAACCGTTTGCCCCGGTTTCACGACTGCCGCGCCGCGCAGGGCCTGCACCTGTGTGATGTATCCGCCGCGCGCGGCCACGATGTCGGCGCATTCGCCCTCGTTTTCGATCGACGGCTTTTCCCGCGCCGGGCGCAGCAATATCTCCGCTGTGCCGCCGCGGATGTTCACTGTGGCCCAGCGCAATTCCGGCAGCCGCCGCAGCAGGGCGTTGCGTGTGAGATCCTGCGAAAGGCCCAGCCAGCGCCGCCCCACATCCACGCCGCATTCGCGCAGTGTTTCGCGCACAACGCTTTCCGAAAGCCCTGCCGTGTCGGCGATCTCCACACGCCAGATGAACGCACGACTGACCGTGAGCGCCAGCAGGCACGCGCCCAGTGCCGCAATGAGCGCCTTGCGCCGCCGCAGCGTCCGGCCCAGCCGCGAAGGTGCGCTTTCGCTCACGGTCCGGCAGTCAAGCCCCATCCGCCGCGCCAGCGCCTCCACTCTGGGCGCATCCCGTCCGCGCACGCAAAGCGTCAGACTCATCTCCTGTGGGGCGGACGCGTCCCAGAACACGATGCCCGCCTGCGCCGCGGCGGCCAGAAGACGCTCGGGCCGGTCACCCTCCGTTTTTAAAACCGCCTGGCCGCTCACAAACCGTCTCATTCCAGCGCCACCCCCCAGATCCGGCCGGACACGATCAGCTCCGTTTTGTCCATCGCATCCAGATGCAGTCCCTCTCCGCGTATAATGACCCGCCCGCCGCGCACCGAGGCCGCGATCCGGTCGTCCGCATATTCTTCCAGCGCCCGCAGTCCCTCCACAAGCACCCGCGTGGTGCCGGAGATCGTGATGCGCTGTGCAAGGCCGAAGCACTCCTGCGGCACCGCCATGCGCCGCGCCGCCCGTGCGTCGAGCCGTTCTCCTTTTGCCATGAGATCACCCCGGAAAAATCTATGCACCGCCCGGGCAAAATACGACCGGACAGCGCATAGGCTGAAAGCATGAAACGAAAGCTCCTTCTTCCGGCGGTACTCATTGTCTTTGCCGCCGCCGTTGTGTGGCCGCAAGCCGCGGCCAGCGGCATGAAAAACGCGCTGCATCTTTGTGCATTCACGCTGGTACCTTCCCTGTTTCCGCTGTTCGTGCTGTCGCGGCTGCTCGATTCGATGGGTCTGCCCGAATGGCTGTCCCGGCGCGCCGGGCCCCTGATGCAGCGGCTGTTCGGCGTGTCCGGCGCGGGCGCGGAGGCCTTTCTTCTCGGCCTTTGCGGCGGCTATCCGCTGGGCGCATCCGTTGTGGCCCAGCTTCGCCTCAGCGGACGGATATCGCGCGCCGAGGCCGAGCGGCTGCTCGCCTTCTGCAACAATTCCGGCCCCGCCTTCATTCTCGGCGCCGTGGGCGGTGTGTTCGGCAGCGCAAAGGCCGGCGCGCTTTTGTATCTTGCCCATGTTCTCGCCGCCGTTTGCACGGGACTGGTCTTCCGCCGCCGCCCGGCGGTCCCGGAGGCGCGCGCTCCGGCGGAGTCCTCTTCTCCTGCTCCCGGCGCCGCCGAGAGCTTTACCGCCGCCGTGACCGGCGCGGTGGAGGGATGTCTGCGTCTTTGCGGCTATGTTTGCTTTTTCGGCGCACTGACGGCCTTTTTTGATTCCTTCCGCTTTCTGCCGGGACTGGGCCCGGCTTTCGCCATGGGCTTTTTTGAGCTTGGCGGCGGCATCGGCGCGCTGGCCGGCTGGCAGGCAGGCCCGCTCACGATGGCACTGGCTGGCTTTCTTCTCGGCTGGGGCGGGCTGAGCGTACACTGCCAAACGCTCGGCGCCGTGGCAAAAACGGATATAAAATGCGCCCGGCACCTTCTGGGCCGGGCGCTGTGCGGCATGTTTGCCGCCGCGTTTTCGTTTTTGTTTTCTTATCTGGTGTAAACCGTTTTGCCCCACTCGACTACGTCCACGCCGCCGTTTTGCGCATCGTACTGCGTGCCGAAGATGTTTTGCAGCGTTGCCGCGCCGGAGATCATCGCGTCGTACACGTCGCGCGTGATGCTGTCGGAAACGAGCTTGTCGCTTTCGCCCTGCTCGCCTTCGCCGGAGTTGACGCGGTTGAAGCGCTCCACCACATCGTACAGATCGAACAGGCGGTATTTAAATTCAGCCGAATCCTCCTCGATGTCCTCGTAGTCGTCCGTGTCGAGCATGAACAGCGGCCGGTAGCTGACATTGGAAAGCCACACCTCGCCGTTGTCCATATCGCGTTTGAGCGTGACGTAAAGCAGACCGGAAAGGTTGGTGTTCTGGTCGTTTAAGCAGTTGAGCATATTGCCCAGGCAATAGGCCACCACGCAGTTTTTCGTGCTGCCGTCCTCCAGCTTCACCTGCTTCAGCTCGATCGGCTGCGGCACCTTCAGGCCGCTTCCCACGATGATGTCCGCGCCGTTTTCGCACAGATAATCCACCACCGCGCGCTGATCATCGCGCACGTCGGAATAGTAGCTGTCATTCGACGACCACGCGATCGAGCACACGATCATGTCCGCGCCCATTTCCTTCGCGCGCGAAAGATCGGCGGAAAGGCGGTCGTAGTCGACCGTGATCTTATCGGTCACATAGTCCGTTGTGAGGATGTTCACCGCATAGGGCTCGTTCGCAGCGGAAACGCCGTTCGTGGCCCAGGTGTAGGTAAGGAAGGCAAAGGTCGCGCCGTTTATGACCTTGGTATAAAGTCCGCCGGCCAGATCAAAGCTCTCCTGCGAGGCGCTGGTGCCAAGATTGATCAGGCTCTGTCCCTCGATGGCCTCGATGGTGGAATACAGCGCCTGCGCGCCAAAATCGAGACAGTGGTCGGAGGCGGTGGCGATCATGTCAAAGCCGGTGGCTGCCAGAGCCTCGGCAAAGCTTGGCGAGAGCAGATAGGACTCGTATTCCGCCGAGCTTTTCATGCTGCCGACCAGCGTGCACACGGACACATCCGCACCTTCAAGCGCCGCGGAGATGTTCGCCAGCTGCGCGGTGTAGTCGTAAACCGCGGTTTCGACTGTGCCGGATTCGCTTTCCGACTCGTCCTCCTCGCTTTCCGTGCTCTCCTCGGACGGCTGCCTGGCCTCCGTGGTGATGCCCAGCTGCGCGACCATGTCGCCGCCGAAGGCAAGCGTGATGTCGGTGGTGCTGCGTTCCGGCTCCGGCGTAGGCTCCGGTGTTGCCGCAGGCGTGGGCTGCACGAGGGCGGTGTAGGTCTTCTCCGCCTGCGCCGCCGCCATTTCCTCGTTGACCTGCTTGTTGGCCAGGATGTTCAGATACATCAGCACCGCCAGCGCCACGCACAAAAACACCAGGAGAATGTACATGACGATGGTCAGAAATCCGTTTTGCTCCCTCATATCACGCAAGCTCCCCGATGGCGCGCGCCAGATACTCAAACGCATCCGTTTCATACGCGCCCAGAGTGCCGTCGCACGCGGCACGGCGCAGCGCACCGTCGTATTCCAGCCGGGCCGCGACCGGCAGTGTGCGGCAGGACTCGGCAAGCTGCATATCGTCCTCCGCGAAGTTTTCCACCACACCCATCACGGGCACGCGCAGCATGTCACACAGATTCACCGCGCGCCGCGCCGAGCCGGAGGACAGCTCGCCCGGCTGCATGACCGCCAGCGCATAGTCCAGCGGCATGGTGGTGTAGTATTCCAGCGGGATATCGCCCGCGCCGGACGGCATGTCGATCAAAAGCACATCCAGATCGTCGGGCCATTTGGTGTCCTTGAGCAGCCACACGGCGAGCTTCGCCATGTCCTTGCCCGGCCAGATCACCGGCTCCATGGGGTCGGCCGTGATGATGCCGATGGACACGACCGGCAGCCCGTCCGGCGACTGGACCGGCGCAAGCTCGGGCATATCGCCCAGAACCGGCTCGCGCATTCCCAGCATCGCGGGGATGGAAGGGCAGGCAATGTCCGCATCCAGAATGGCGGTTTTCTGTCCCTGCCTGATAAGCTCCTTGGCCAGCAGCACGGTCACGGCGCTCTTGCCGACGCCGCCCTTGCCGGAGGTCACAACGATGACCTTTTTCGCCGGTTTTTTCACCTTGCTGGAGCATTCTGCCTGGCAGGTGGAGCAGTCATGCTCGCAGGCCTGAAGCTCGGAAAGATATTCCTGCTGTTCTTCCGGGGTCATCTGTTTGATACGTTCGAGTTCATCCATTATGCTCATCTCCGAAGATTCTTTTTCTATAGACAGCAAATTATGTTAACATACAATTTGAAAAAAAGAAAGAGAAATTTTTCAAATTGCGCGACAGGCAGCCTTATTATGTGTTAAAATGTCACTTACTATGGATGAATTGAGAAAAAATGATGTATACGAGGCCGTCATCGAGGCCTTTTCCTCGGACGGCGGCGGCGTTTGCCGCATTGCAGGGCGGGCCGTGTTCGTGCCGCGCGCTCTGCCGGGCGAGCTTTGGCGTGTGCGCATCGTGAAGGCGAACAAAACCGCCGTGTGGGGCCGGGGCGAGGCTCTTTTGAGCGCCCCATCGGACGAGCGCGATGAGCCGAAATGCCCGGTCTTTGGCCGCTGCGGCGGCTGTGCCACGCAGCATATGCGCTATGAAACGGAGCTGAACTTCAAGCTCGGCCGCGTAAACGATGCCCTGCGGCGCATTGGCGGCCTGTCCCTTTCCGCGCGGGATACCCTCGGCGCGGACGAGCTGGACGGCTACCGCAACAAGGGCATCTATAACTTCGCGCCCGGCCCGGTATGCGGCTTTTACCGCAGCCGCAGCCACGAGGTCATATCCACGCCGCGCTGCTATTTGCAGCCGGAATGCTTCGACCGCGCGGCCTCCGCCCTGCTCGGCTGGATGAAGGCCAAAAACGTCCCGGCCTATGACGAGCAAAGCGGCAAGGGCCTTGTGCGCCATCTTTATCTGCGCCGCTCGGAGGAAAATTTCCTCGCCTGCATCGTGGCGGCGGGGCCGCTTCCCGCCGGTGCGGCGGAGGCCCTGCGCTCGGGGTGTCCGGAATTAACGGGCGTTTTGCTGTGCCGCAATCCGGGCGCCGGAAATGTGGTTTTGACCGACCGGATCGAGACCTTGTGGGGCAGCGAGCATGTGCATGAAACGCTCTGCGGCGCGCGCTTTCGCCTGTCGCCGCAAACGTTCTTTCAGGTGAACACCGCCCAGGCGGAAAAGCTTTATGACCTTGTGCGCGCCTATGCCGAGCCGGAGGGCAAAACCGTGCTCGATCTTTACTGCGGCGCGGGCAGCATCGGCCTTTCCGTCGCACGGGATGCCGCGCAGCTCATCGGGAATGACGTCGTCCCCTCGGCGGTGGAAAACGCGCACTATAACGCCGCACAAAACGGCGTGGAAAATGCCGAATACATCTGCGGCGATGCGGGTGCTGTGGCGGCTGAACTGGCCGCACGCGGTGTGAAGCCGGATGTGATCATCGTGGACCCGCCGCGCAAGGGCGTGAGCGCGGAGCTGATCGAGGCCGTATGCGCCATGGCGCCGGAGAGGCTGGTGTATGTGTCCTGCGATCCGGCCACCCTCGCCCGCGATTTGAAAATACTGTCCGAGCGCGGCTGGCACGCGGACGAATGCACCGCCGTGGATATGTTCCCGCGCACAAGCCATGTGGAGACGGTGGTGAAGCTGAGCCGTCAATAACGGACCCGCCGCGTGGCACAAGGTCGCCGTATCCATTGAAGACAAATCTCTGTTAGATAAGGAGCACACGGAACGCTATGAATCGTAAAAAGCTCATTCTTTTCATCGTTATTCTGCTTGCCGCGCTTTGCCTTCTGGCCGCTGTATACTGTTTTGCAAGGCCAGCCGCCTCCGGCGACTATTTCGTGCTTTCGGATACTGCGGACGAACGCTTCACCTATGAACTCCATCTCGGCACCGAGGTCTCGGGCGGCGAGCTGTACGCCGAGCAATGGGTAAAGGGCACCTGCGTCCGCTCCGCGCCGGCCGCAATAACCGCGACGGATGACACTCTTTCGCTCTTTATGCAGGAGCGCCGCGAGGAGGGCGCTGCCGTTGGCATGGATATACAGCTTGAAAGCCGTCCATACGGCGGCATCCTTCTGACCTACTTCCCCCATCCGGACGATATGGATATTCTGGGCTGGGCGACCACAGGCTATGAGCTGGACGAGCGCCGCGCTCTGGCCCCCGGCGATGAGGTCATACTCGCAGCAAGGGTGTTCGATGGCGGAGACGGCGTTCGCTCCTTCGACTGCGAAACGCTCGTCGCCGAGCCGGAACGGCTTGAAGGGGCGGAATACATGATCGTCCTGCGCGCCATTTTCAACTAGTATCTCCCCCGGCGCATCCAGCAAAGCGATGCGCCGGATATTTTGCTTGACAAGTGAACGGTCGTTTACTATAATCGCAGTAAACGATCGTTTATTTTTTGGAGGACTGTATTTTGGCAGACACAAAGGAACGCATTTTGACCGCCGCGCTGGAGCTGTTTGCCCGCAGCGGGTATGAAGCGGTCTCCGTGGCGGATATCGCGGGCGCGCTTGGCATGACCAAGGGTGCGCTTTACCGGCATTACGAGAGCAAGCGTGCCATTTTCGATGCCATCGTGGCGCGGATGGTCCAGATCGATGCGGCACGCGCGCGGGAATACGCCGTGCCGGAGCAAAGCTTCGAGGCCGCGCCGGAGAGCTATCCCGCCGCTTTGTCCGCGCTTCGTGATTTCACACTGGCGCAGTTTGATTTCTGGACATCGGACGCCTTTGCCGCGCCCTTTCGGCGGATGCTTGCACTGGAGCAGTACCGCAGCGCAGAGATGGCACAGCTTTATATGGACTGTCTGGTGACCGGACCGGTTTCCTACACGGAGGATATCTTCCGCGAGAGCATGGCCGTCGGTGCCATGCGCCCCGGCGATGCGGGACTGCTGGCGCTGGAATACTGCGCGCCGCTTTTCCTGCTGATCAGCGCCGCCGATCACCGGTCGGATGCCGCGCAGGCGCGCAGCACACTCGCGGCGCATCTGGACCGCTTCGCCGCGGCACACATACAATAAGGAGAACATAGCATGAATTATCCAAAAAGCGAAAAATACAACACCCCCGCCCTACAGGCGAAGATCATGGGCCCCCATCCCCTGAAGCTCACGGAGGAGCTGCTGCTCGACCATAAGATCCCCGCGGGTGCGCTTGTGTGTGATCTCGGCAGCGGACAGGGGCTGACGAGCGTGTTTCTGGCCCGGGAATACGGCTTCCGGGTCTATGCCGCCGATCTTTGGAGCGACCCGGCAGAAAACCGGAAATTCTTCGACGAGATGGGGCTTGCACCCGAACAGATCACCCCCGTTAAAGCCGACGCCGAGGCGCTGGATTTCCCGCCGGACTTTTTCGACGCCGTAGTGAGCACGGATTCTTACAACTATTTCGGGCGCGACGCGCGGTATCTGGACGAAAAGCTGCTGCCGTTTGTAAAATCCGGCGGCTACATCTACATCGCCGTGCCGGGCATGAAAAAGGACCTTCACGATGCCCTGCCGCCGGAGCTTTTGCTCTCGTGGACGCCGGAGCAGCTCGATTATATTCACGACGCCGCCTACTGGCGCGCGCTGGTCGAGCAGTGCGAGGGCGCGGAGGTTTTGCGCGTGCAGGAAATGGAGAGCAACGAAAATGTGTGGGCCGATTGGCTGGCGCAGGACAACGAATACGCCGTGGGCGATCGGAAAACCATGGAGGCCGGCGGCGGGAAATATCTCAATTTCATCGCCATTGTTTTAAGAAAAAGGTAAAAACCGGCCCGATCACAACGTTTTTTTCGGTGAATCTTCCATTTTGCGTCGTTTAGCGAAATAAAGTCTTGCAATATGCGAAATTGCTTGCTAATATATTTTTATTATACCCTCGGCAAATAATAAAGTGAGGACGGAAAGCTATGGACAACAAAATGGAAAAACGCTACGGTCTGCCGACCGCCATTTCCATGGTCATCGGCATCGTGATCGGCTCCGGTGTGTTCATCAAGGGCGGCAAGGTTCTGAGCCTGACCGGCGGCAATATGCTGCAGGGCATCGCCGTTGTTGGCATCGTGGGTCTGATCTGCATCATCTGCTCGCTCGTATTCGCAGAGCTGGGCTCCCGTTATGAAAAAGTAAACGGCGTTGTAGACTACGCCGAGGTCGCGCTCGGCAAGAATTACGCCTATTATGTCGGCTGGTTTATGACGATGATCTACACCCCGGCGCTGACGACCATCCTCTCCTTCTTCGCGGCGATGATGTTTTTGCAGCTGTTCGGCATCAGTGCCATCGACTTTTCCACCGGCTCGGTCAACCCCATCGCAGTGGGCCTGGGCGCCGGCTTTTTGATGATCGGCTACGGCGTTAACGCCCTTTCCCCGAAGCTGGCCGGCAAGCTGCAGGTCGGCATGACGGTCATCAAGCTCATTCCCCTGCTGCTCATGGGCATCGTGGGCACCATCGCCGGTCTGATAAACGGCGCGACGCTCGACGTGCTCGACTACGTCAACACCCCGGCCTACACCGCCTATGTGGCGGAAAACGGCTCCGGCTTCTTTGCAGCCATCGTGGGCTTTGCCTTTGCGTATGAAGGCTGGATCCTGGCCACCTCCATCAACGCCGAGCTCAAGGACGCCAAGCGCAATCTGCCCATCGCCCTGATCGTCGGCGCGCTCGTGACCATCGTGATCTACGCGCTGTATATCTTCTCCATGAGCGCCGTGGGCGACGTGGACGCCATCATCGCCACCTGGCCGTTCGGCGAGGCTCTGCCCCGTCTGGCCTTCTCCAAGATCTTCGGCAACGTGATCGGCACGATCGTTTATGTTTTCGTGACCATCTCCTGCCTTGGCACGATGAACGGTCTGATCATGTCCTCCTGCCGCGGCATGTACGCCCTCTCCTCGCGCGGCATGGGCCCCGCGCCGAAGTTCTTCGGCCACATCGACGAGCAGAACAACTTCGTCATCAAGTCCTCCATCATGGGTCTGATGATCAGCGGCTTCTGGTATGCCTGGACGTTCATGATGTGGATGGGCGGCCCCGGTATGTTCGGCACGTTCCACTCCTGCGAGTGGCTGGCGTGGGAGCCGGACGAGATCGGCATCATCTGCCTGTACGTCATGTACATCCCCATGATGATCGGCCTGATGGTCAAGGCCAAGGATCTCGGCCCCGTGCGCCGCTTTGTGCTGCCGGGTCTGGGCCTTTGCTGCTGCTTCTTCTTCGCCTACGCCATCTGGAACGGCTACGGCTGGAAGCAGTGCGTCGGCTTCCTGATCTTCTTCCTGGTGGTCGAATTCATCGGGTATCTGTTCAAAAACGGCGGCTTTATGAAAAAAGCGCCGAAGGAGTAAAAATCAAAACCGCCGGCAAAGCCGGCGGTTTGTTCTTGCCCTGTAAGGGCCTGTTACTGGCAGGGCTGAAAGCCCTCGAAGAATCCGCCAACCGCAAAGGTTCCCAAGCTGCCGCCTAAAGGCGGCTTACTTCCTGCTTGCCTTCACCGGCTCACCCGTAAACGGGTCTACCAAGTTCCTTGATGCGCAACTGCTCGTACGCGTAGTCTTGCTGCAATTGATTCCGTATGTATTCTGCAATTGCCTTTTTATTCTTCCCTACTGTATCTACGTAGTACCCTCTGCACCAGAACTCACGGTTTCCATACCGGTACTTCAGATTCGCGTGCTGGTCAAATATCATCAGGCTGCTCTTGCCTTTCAGATACCCCATAAAGCTGGACACACTGTACTTCGGCGGTATACTCACAAGCATATGCACATGATCCGGGCACATCTCCGCTTCTATGATCTCTACGCCTTTCCACTCGCACAATTTTCGCAGTATCGCTCCGATACTCTGCTTGAGCTTTCCGTAGATTATCTGCCGCCGATACTTCGGTGCAAATACTATGTGATACTTGCAATTCCACTTGCTGTGAGATAAACTGTTTTCGTCTTTCATTAGACTTACCTCCTATTCTAGTCGCTGCGGTTGGCAGACCTGCAGCTTCTATTATAGGAGGTTTTTTCATTATCGGCAGTAGCCTTTTTTTCTTCCACTCGCTTAGCGAGTGGTTTTCTTCCTGACACAAAAAGCAGCGGACGGTTGTGGACCGTCCGCTTGCAATCTTTCGTAATTTTATAAACGCATTTCATCAATACTTTATGCTTTTTCCTTCTTTTTTAGCTGGGCAAACACATGCTCCGTCAGGCGATACGGCAATGGCATCTTTGTGTACCGTTCCGGTTCACTCATGCGAACAAACGCCCGAACATAACCCAACGTAACCCAAAAAAGAACATCATGGATTCGATTCGAGTAAAATACCATAAGCTGAGGACCAGCCGCCAACAAAGCGACAATCAAAAACATGGCCAACACCATAACCATATTGTAATATTTGTCAGTGCTGTTTCTGCGACGAATTAAATAGCCCGCCACCTCAAATACCACCAAAACCAACCAGCACAACATTATTGTTCCGCCAACTAGTCCAGTATAAACAAACAGGCCCAAAAGGCCGCTGTGCACCACAATAGTCGACGTTGCAACATAGGAATCCGGGAAAAATTCCTGGGCATATGCCACTGCATTTCGCGGTGTTAAACCAAACCAAGGTGCATTTTTTGCAAGCTCAATATAACTTGTGTATATCCTTATGCGGTTATTTGAAAAATCCGAGCTGCCAACTACATCCGGCCGATCCATATCCAATCCGTTCTGCGCATATCCAGCGAGCACCGGAACATAAGACAACCCAATCTGAATAATTTTATAAAACAGCACAGCGAGCGCAGCCATTGCCATAATCATCAGCAATGAAAACCCAACACACAGGATCGTCTTTTTTGTTCTTTTTTCAGCAAATCTCCACCCGTACAAGGCAGAAAGAAACGCCAACACAACCAACAATCCCAGTTGAACCGTGCGAGAGGCCGCCAACACAATATAGAACGTTTGTACCGCAATCTGCGCCCAGCTGAACACTTTCAGTGCGTTATGCTTTGGTTCCGTAATCAGGTTAAATACCGCAAAGGCAATTGCCGCCGCACAACTCACAGACGCATAGTTTGGATCGCTAAACGTGCCAAACAATCGCGCCTCCGTAAATCCAACGCGCCGTGCCCAGCCGGACTGAACGTCGTACACCCTTGTATGAAACTGTGTAACATACTGTCCCAGCGACCAAACGACCAAAACAAACCAAACCACACCAAAGGCATTCATCACAATTCGCAGATGCTTCATATGCAGTTCAGCAGGCAATTCCGCATCCACCGCAGCCAACACAAAAAAGTGGATCAAAAACCAAACAATTGCCTGTACATTCCCGATGATACCATAGCGCATTTGGGAAAACATAGATACTACTAAAGCCAGCACAAAAAAAATCAGAAACAAGCCATATTTGTATGTGAGAAAAACGCGTTGCCGAAAAAAATCAAGAAACAACAAGGCGCCACCTGCCGCAGCGACCACGTAGTAGATTATCAGAAAAACATTCAGTTTCCACATCAAAATCTGAATCGAATACGCCAGCGCATACACCACAACATATACCGTCAGATATATGCAGCGTATCCACGCAAGGCGTTTGGCCCATATTTGATCTTGTATCGTCATCTTATGCTTCCTCCACTTTTAGGCCTCATTCAGTCCTAATGGCATGCTTCACCTTCCGTATAAGCCAAATCACTCCATAACACCGATGACTCATTAAAAAGGAAATCAGCCTCACCTTCAGCTTCTTGCTCTCACAGTGCACACGTTTCGTCCGTTTCTCAAGCTCCGCCGCCCACAATTCGCTCTGTATTTTTCTGCATTCTTTGTAGCTTGAGCAGCTATATGCCAAGCGACCCAGAAAGTCAAAGTAGCTTACAAGCACAAATGCGTCGATTTTGCTCTGATACACCTTTTCCATGGACAAATCCAGATATTCAGCAACCCATATGATCTGCTGCGGCTCTGTTTTCTTAAATGTATTCATGATCGAAGTCGGATTATCTCTATAGTAATATCCGTGAATATCCGAAATGTATACACTCTCGCACTGGGCCAGTAGCGGCGCCGATACCGCCAAATCCTCGCCTCGGCTTATCCTGTTTGGAACCGGCATCTGAAAGCGAATGTACAGATCCCGCTTCACAGCCTTTCCCCATATCATAAAACGGATGGCCGGTTTATGATCCTCATTCAAAATAAGGTTTTCGTGAATTGTTTTCAACTCACTTCCCTTGTAAAAGCCCGTTGGCACAAGTCCATTCAGCTCCTGGCGTTCATCCCCAGAAAAACGATAGCCGTCGTAACACACCACGTCCGGTTCATGCTCAGAGATTATATTCGACAATCGTTCCAGAAGATCATCCGCAATGTAGTCATCGCTGTCCACATTGACAACATAATCCCCCATACAAACCTCTGCTCCCGCCTTTCGAGCGCTCACAAGGCCGCCATTTTCCTTGTGGATAACACGAAAGCGAGCATCCTGCGCAGCATATTCATCGCATATCTCGCCACTGCGGTCAGGCGAGCCGTCGTCGACCAGAATAACCTCATAATTTCCATAAGTCTGCCGTCTCAGCGAGTCCAAGCACTCATATATGTATTTTTCCACTCCGTATACAGGAACGATGATGCTGTATTTCGGCTGCTCCATTTTCTGTAACACCTCTTTGATTATTCTCTTCTCTTCAAATGCGATAAAAGCCAGATCAACCAATAGGCCCTATGCTTGGTCAAGAAATAAACCAATCTGGCCTTCACGCTGCCGCCGGTACTGGCCGCTCGCTGAACACATGCGTCAATATATTCATTGACAGTTTCTTTGACAACGGACATAAAGGCTGAAAAGCTTTCGGATGCCCACGCCAAATGGTGCAGAAAACCAAAATAGCGCATCAGAACATAGCCGTCGATCCTTCGCTGATCGGTCTCGCGCATATTTTTCTTCAGATACTTGGCCAAAAGCTCGATTTGTGCCACTTCATCTTTTTTGAAGGTATGCATAATGGATCTTGGGTTGGCGCGATAATAGTAACCCCGATACCCGGACACAAAGACGCTTTTGCTCCCCACAAGTAGCGTTCCTGTCACAGCCATATCTTCCCCAATCACCAGTTCGTTCGGAACCTTCATCTGGTATTCGATGTATAGCGACCGCTTTACCGCCTTTGCACACAAGGAATAAAGAATCGCGGCGCGGTAATCGTGCACACGAATAAAACAATCGCGCAACTCTTCAAGCGCTGTATCTGTATAAAGGCCAATGGTCGCTGTTCCGGCAAAATCCATCTGCCCATCCGGAAAGAAGCGATAGGCATCATAACACACCACGTCCGGTTCATGCTCAGAGATTATATTCGACAATCGTTCCAGAAGATCATCCGCAATGTAGTCATCGCTGTCCACATTGACAACATAATCCCCCATACAAACCTCTGCTCCCGCCTTTCGAGCGCTCACAAGGCCGCCATTTTCCTTGTGGATAACACGAAAGCGAGCATCCTGCGCAGCATATTCATCGCATATCTCGCCACTGCGGTCAGGCGAACCGTCGTCGACCAGAATAACCTCATAGTTTTCGTATGTTTGAGCCAAGATCGATTCCATACATTGACGTATATAATTCTGCGTTTTATAGACTGGCACAACGATACTGAATCGTGGTTTGTTCATATTCTCCGTTTTCACCTCTGTTTGAATTTGACTACCTCGCCACGCACTAATCTATGGATTCTCTTTCAGTTTCTGATATATACGCTCACTGTTACCAGAATCATAGACTGTGAACACCCTTTTGTGTTCTGCCATATACTCTTCGCTCGGACTAAATCCATTTTGCACCAATTTATCCAATGACTGAATCACCTGTTCTCTTGTCAAGCAGAATTCACCAAAAGGCGTATTGTGATAATCAAAATAACCCTCACCATACTGGTACTTTCGGAATATCTCCTCGTCAAATTGGAAAAATATTACCGGTTTCTTCATGTAAACCATATCAAAGAAAACACTGGAGTAATCTGTGATCATGGCAGCTGAGCTTTTCAGCAGTTCCTGTATGTCATACTCCTTCCACGACGCAACAGTTATTCTCTCATCGATATCCCCAAACTCATACAGATACCGCTGCAAATTTCTATGGATATAAAAGATAATTTTCAAACCCTTTTCATCCGCAAGTCTATGCAGCGCCTCGCTGTTGAGGAGGGCCCGCCACTCCTTCAAATAGAGAGATTCCTTAAATACATTATCAGTTTCTTCCGCCTGTGTTGATTTTTGAACAAACCAGCTTCTCCATGTCGGCATGATCAGGATTTGCTTTTTTTCGACCTGTATGTTGTGCAACGCATCAAGCCGCGGCATACCGAGCAGTTGAACGACGCCTTCCGCATAACCAAACCGCTCCCGAACAAACTCATATTCCGGCAGCGCGGACGTAACAAACAAATCAATTTTTGAATTCTCCGCATACAGCCACTTTAAGTCGTTTATAATTATCCCGTGCTGTAAAAAAACATTATTAGGTGAAAAAAAATCGTTCAGCTCCAAAAAAGCACACAAAGCCGCATTTGGCTTTCCGCCCTTTTGTGAGCTGATATTTCTCTCGCATAGAAAATAGATGAGCCAATGGCGGGTGCTTCCGTATTCGATCACATCCCCAAGGCGCTCCACCCTAGGGGCATCCGGAGATTTCCGTTTAATTGCATACACGCACTTCTGCTCCGGGTGATGCAGACACATATATCGAAAAAAATGATAGCCATTATCCCGAGCTTCCGCCGGCTCTTCGCATATCAACCATGTATTTCCATATTTCTTTCTATAGAACGGCTTCAGGATTAACGCGGTCAACATAGGGATTGCAGACAGAATATCTTTAAACTTTACATCTTGAATTTTCTTAAAGAAATAAGATACTGTCACAAATTCTTCATCCTTTCCCGTAAATCTTTCTCACCCAAAACGGCATTTCCACCAGTCCTACCAACGTGCCCACGCCGTAGCTTACATGCAGCAGCAAAAACAAGAACGGCAGCAGCAGACAACACCATGACCGGTTCGCATCCTGAACAACCGCCAACACTGACATTCCCACTGCAACTGCGCCGTAACAGCCCCACAAAAGCTCCGCCAGAAGCGGATGGCCGCACAGCGCCAGCATGCCCGTCAGCAAAATCCCCAATACAAATGCAAAGGGAACAAAATGGAAAAGTGAAAAGCAGCGGGGATTGATGCCCATGGTCTTGCCGATCCAGTAACCATTGAGGTATTTTTGCCGGAGCATGGCACCAAGACTGCTACGTGTATGCTGATACGATACAATGTTCGGATCATAACACAACCGGTATCCTGCTGACCGAATACGATAACTCATGTCGTTATCTTCCGTCCGCGTCAGACGTTCGTCATACAGTCCTACCTTATCGTATACCTCACGGCGATACATCCCATGAAAAATAGAACTAGCATAACGCTTACAGTCGCTTGCGCGATAGGCCGCCACACCGCTTCCAAACATCGACTGCTCTGACATCAGAAGCGTCTGCTTCCACGATGTATTCTCATCAATGATATTGGGGCGCCGCCCGCCGCAAACCATCTCCCCTTGTTGCAGAAGTTCCACATTCTTCCGCAAAAAATCCGAGGGAATCGATGCGTGTGCATCGACACGAACGATCGCATCGCCCATATAGTTATCCAGCATCACATTGCAGCCACATGGCAGTTTCTTCTTCTCATTTTTCAGCAGCTTAACCGCCTGAAAATCACTGTGTTCACGTGCGAAGCGCTCCATGAGCGCCCATGTGCCATCCGTGGACATACTGTCAATGAGCAAAACTTCGATCTTTTCATGCGGATAATCCTGCGCAGCAAGATCATCCAGCAGACGCGGCAGCGTTTTCTCCTCGTTATAGGCCACGATCGCAAACGACACCGTCATCTCAGCGTTCTCCATTTTCTTCTGTTCCAACTTGGGATTCTCCTGTGTATTTTTTCCCGCACACAGCAAGCACGGTCATAAGCAGCAGCTTGATATCGCCCCAGAAGCTGAACTGCTCAAGGCTTTTCAGGTTGTAATACATCTTCGCCGGCAATATCTGCTCCACATATACCCTGTCCACGTTCTCCGCTCCGTCAAGCAGCTTTGCCTCATCCTTATACAGGATGCTCGCAAGACTCGTCACACCAGCCGGAAGCAGAAGCGTCGCCATCATCTCGGGCGTATACTGCTCCACATATTTTGTGGCCTCCGCACGGGTGGCACACAGCGTCATATCTCCCGAAAGCACATCCAAAAGCTGCGCGATCTCATCCAGACGGCAATCGCGTATCACTCGGCCGACCCGCGTGATGCGGCTGTCATTGTTCACAGTCACCTTCGAGCCCCGGTCGGCATCCGCCACCATCGTGCGGAATTTGTGGATACGAAAGCGTCTGCCATACTGCGTCACGCGCTCCTGCCGGTAAAACACAGGTCCAGGGCTGTCCAGCTTGATCGAGATTGCCAAAACCAAAAACACCGGCGAAAGAATGACCAGCATGACCGCTGAAGCGACCACATCAAACACCCTTTTGAAAAAAAGACCGGCCCGTTTTTTTGCCAGCTTATCATAATATTTCCGAACAGCCTCCGTCCGCATTTGAGACGGAAGCTGTTCCCATTTCTTCAGAAGCATATTTATATATACTCTTTCAAAATCGCCGTGTATTTCTCGATCACATACGCCACATCGTCATCGGTCAGGCAGGTATGCAGCGGTAAGGTGATCTCATTGGCAAAGTGCGCATAGGCACTGGGGTAGTCCTTGATGTCAAAACCGAGTTTCTTATACGCCGTGTGCATTGGCAGCGGCTTATAATGCACATTGCAGGCCACGCCCTGCTCCGCCATTTTGGTAATGATCTCGTTTCGCTGCTCGGGAGTAATACCCGGCACACGCGTAATATAAAGGTGTCCCGTGGACTCATGCTCCTCGTTGTAGTGGTCCAGCACCTTCACGCCCAGCGGCTTAAACGCGGCATCATACTGGCTGATGATCCATTTTCTGCGCGCAAGCATAGCGGGATAGCGTTCAAACTGCTTCAGACCAATTGCCGCCACAACATCGGTCATATTGCACTTATACCACGTGCCAACGATATCGTATTCCCATGCGCCCAGCTTTGTTTTGGCCAGCGCATCCTTGGACTGGCCATGAAGGCTGAGCAGCTGGAGCTGATGATAGATCTCCTCGTTGTCGATTCCGGGGAATGTCCGCCAGGTCAGCGCGCCGCCTTCCGCCGTGGTGAAGTTCTTGACCGCATGAAAACTGAAGCTGGAAAAGTCCGCCACAGAGCCTGCCATCTGGCCATGCCATTTTGCACCAAAGGCGTGCGCCGTGTCGGCGCAGATCGCGATCCGACCGATGGCTTTTTGGATATCGTTTGCAGGCTGGAACAGATGCTTCTTGCGTTCAACGATAGCGAAAATGCGCTCATAATCGCATGGAACGCCGCCCAGATCGACCGGAATGATCGCCTTTGTTTTTTCGGTGATCGCCGACTCCAGTGTGTCATAATCCATCTCAAAGAGCTCATCCTGCGAGTCGATCATCACGATCTTCGCCCCAACATGGTCGACAACCGACGCGGACGCGGTATAGGTATACGCAGGAACAATGACCTCATCGCCAGGGCCGATCCCCAACACATGAAGCGCCAGCTCCGCGCAGGCAGTCTGCGAGTTCAGGCAAACGCATTTTTCCGTGCCGACCCATGCCGCGATCTGGCTTTCCAGCTGCTTGGTGCGCGGGCCAGTAGTGATCCAGCCGGAGCGCAGCGCCTCGGCGACCTCGCCGATCTCTGCCTCGGAAATATCCGGCGGGCTAAACTGTATCGTTCTTTTGCACTCGGTCATAATGTATACCTCTCTTTTTCCGTATAAGCTCACGCAATGCTTAAAGGACACAATATCCGCATCCTAT
Source organism: uncultured Oscillospiraceae bacterium (assembly GCA_964426125.1). Taxonomy (GTDB): domain Bacteria; phylum Bacillota; class Clostridia; order Oscillospirales; family Oscillospiraceae; genus CAJOIG01. The sequence goes on along the minus strand of CAYROZ010000013.1, from coordinate 4,945 downwards.
ATATACCTATTTAGATTATACCACGCTCATGGCATATTTCCAACCACTATTCTCACCAATCTTCTGTTTTTGTCAAATTCCGCAAAAGAAGACATCCGTTTTCATAGTCCAAGCAGCGGACGGTTGTGGACCGTCCGCTGCTTTTATAGTGTCGTATGGCTTAGAAAATGCCCTGGCAGAGCATGGCCTTGGCCGCTTTGAGGAAGCTGGCCACGTTCGCGCCCACGATCAGATCGCCGGGGTGCCCCGCGGCCACGGAGGCCTCATACACGGAGTTATAGATGCCGCGCATGATCTGGTGCAGCCGCTCGTCGACCTCCTCGAAGGTCCAGAACAGGCGCATGCTGTTCTGGCTCATCTCCAGCGCGGAGGTGGAAACGCCGCCGGCGTTCGCCGCCTTGGCCGGGCCCACAGGGATGCCCGCCTTCTGGAGCATATGCTCCGCCTCGATGGTGCAGGGCATATTCGCGCCCTCGCACAAAAGCAGCAGGCCATTCTGGATAAGCTGCTCGGCTTCGGCCACGTCGACCTCGTTCTGTGTGGCGCAGGGCAGCGCGATGTCACACTTGACAGACCAGATGCCGCGGCAGCCCTCGGTATAGGTGGCGCCGGGGACCTCGTCGGCGTAAACGCGGATGCGCTCGCGGCGGCGCTGCTTGATGTCCTTGAGCACGTTCAGGCGGATGCCGTTGGGGTCGTACACATAGCCGTCGGAATCGCTCATGGCCACGACCTTCGCGCCGAGCTGCTGGGCCTTTTCCGCCGCATAGGTGGCCACATTGCCGCTGCCGGACACAACGACCGTCTTGCCCTGGAAGGAGGTGTTGAGCTGGTGGTGCAGGACCTCATCGGCAAAGTAGCAGATGCCGTAGCCCGTGGCCTCCGTGCGCGCGGCAGAGCCGCCGTAGCAGGGATCCTTGCCCGTGATGGCGGCGGCATCAAAGCGTGTGGTGATGCGGCGCAGCTGGCCGAACATATAGCCCACCTCGCGCTCGCCCACGCCGATGTCGCCGGCGGGGATATCCGTGAACTGGCCGATGTGGCGGTGCAGCTCCATCATGAAGCTCTGGCAAAAGCGCATGACCTCGCCGTCGGACTTGCCGCGCGGGTCAAAATCGGAGCCGCCCTTGCCGCCGCCGATGGGCAGCGTGGTCAGCGCGTTTTTCAAAACCATCTCAAAGCCGAGGAATTTGATGATGGACTGGTTCACGCTCGGATGGAAGCGCAGACCGCCCTTATACGGGCCGATGGCGGAGTTATACTGCACGCGGTAGCCGCGGTTTACCTGCACACGGCCGGCATCGTCCACCCAGGTGACGCGGAACGTGACCATGCGGTCCGGCTCCACGAAGCGCTCGAGGATGCCGTTTTCCTCCCACTCGGGATGGTCGGCCACAATGCCCTCCAGACTCTCTAGAAATTCGCGGATGCACTGGTGGAACTCGTGCTCCGCCGGGTCGCGGTTCACGACCTGATCGTACACGCGCTGCAAATAGGCGTTTTTCATATCGTTGCTCCCTTCTGCGGATGATGGATTATTCTATTAAATGATAGGCACGCGGTTTTGTCCTGTCAAGAAAAAACGGGCGGCGGCTGTATCACTTCGTGAAATAAAGCCGTCATTTTGTCCGCATTTTCGTCCGGATTTGTGCAAAATGCCGAATGTAAAAAAATTGTTGCATTTGCTGCTTTAGCGTGCTATAGTGTCTACATTACAAAATCGTTTGTCTTTCTGTGACAAACAAATCATCATCCGCCGCAGGGCGGCTGAACGAAGCAAATCTTGATTGGGAGGAAAACCAACATGAAGAAAATCCTGGCACTCATCCTTGCTCTGTGCATGGTATTCGCGCTGTGCGCGTGCAGCAGCTCCAACAGCTCCAGCGCCTCCAAGGACGGCGACACCGTCGTCATCGGCGTTTACGAGCCCCAGTCCGGCGACAATGGCGCCGGCGGCAAGCAGGAGATCCTCGGCATGCAGTATGCCAACTCCGTGTGCCCCACCGTTGAGATCGGCGGCAAGACCTATAATGTCGAGCTTGTGATCTCCGACAACGAATCGTCCACCGACAAGGCCGTTTCCGCCGCCACGAAGCTCATCTCCGCCGGTTCTTCCATCGTTCTCGGCTCCTATGGCTCCGCTGTGGCCATCGCCGCGTCCGACACCTTCGCGGAGGCCGGCATCCCCGTCATCGGCGTCACCTGCACCAACCCCCAGGTCACCGAGGGCAACGACCACTACTTCCGCATCTGCTTCCTCGATCCGTTCCAGGGCACCGTTCAGGCCAACTTCGCCAACTCCGAATACGGCGCGAAGGTCGCCTACTGCCTGGGCGAGCTTGGCAACGACTATGACCAGGGCCTCATCAACTACTTCAAGGAAGCCGCTGAAGGCATGGGCATGGAAGTCATCACCGAGTCCTTCCCCAAGGGCAACTCCGACTTCACCTCCTATCTGACCAGCGCCAAGAACGCCGGCGCGGAAGTCATCTTCGCCCCCACCTCCATCAGCTATGCGCAGCTGATCGTTGAGCAGGCCGCCTCTCAGGGCATCAACATCCCCATGTGCGCTCCCGACACCTGGGACTCCAACATGGTTCTGGCTGCCGCGCAGGGCACCGACCTTGAGATCAGCGTTTCCACCTTCTACGCCGAGGGCGGCGACCCCGAGTTTGAAGAGGGCATCAAGGCCTGGCTGGCCGACAACTCCGAGGCCATGGCCAACAACGGCGGCAACGACATGATCGCAGCCGTTACCGTCATGGGCTACGACGCTTACTTCACGGCTCTTGAGGCGCTCAAGGCCGCCGGCTCCATCGATCCGGCCGACGTGCTGGCCGCGCTTCCCGGCGTGACCTACACCGGCATCTCCGGCGCCATCGCCTTTGACGACATCGGCGACGCCATCCGCGACACCGCGTTCATCAAGCGCGCCAACACGTCCGACAACGTTTGGGACTTCGTGGCCGCGCAGTCTGTCGGCTGATCCACAGGAAAAAAATCTACGAAGCGGGGGCACGCCGTGCCCCCGCTTTACCCCGAATATAACGACTTATCGATCAAGCGTATAAACCTGCTTCCAACGCGCTTGGCGGCAAGTTTATACGCTTGAAAAAATCAATCTTTCGGAGGCTAACCCATGGCAAACTTCTTCCAGGCCAATCTGCCATACATACTGGCCGGCATTTCCGTCGGCGGACAGTATGCGCTCATCGCCATCGGCTACACGATGGTTTACGGCATTTTGCGCCTTATCAACTTCGCCCACGGCGACGTGTTCATGGTCGCAGGTCTCGTGATGGTCTACGCCACCAGCGCCATGCCCATGTACATCTCCATCCCGCTGGTCATCCTTGTGACGGTCTTCCTTGGCTTTATGATCGAGCGCGTGGCCTATAAGCCGCTGCGCAGCGCACCGCGTATGTCCGTGATGATCTCGGCCATCGGCGTGAGCTATCTTCTGCAAAACTGCGCGCTTTACTTCACGGGCGGTCTGCCCCAGATCTACCCCGCCATCCCCTGGCTGTCAAATTCCGTGACCATCGGCACCGCCACCACCAAGGTCGTCACGCTGGTAACGCCCATTCTGACGATCATTCTGGTCATTGCTCTGACGATGTTCATCAAAAAGACCAAGATCGGCATGGCCATGCGCGCGGTTTCCAAGGACTTTGAGACCAGCCAGCTCATGGGCATCCGCATCAACGCCGTGATCTCCATGACGTTCGTGATCGGCTGCTTCCTGGCCGCCATCGGCTCGCTGCTGTACTTCACGAACTACCCCTCCGTCACGCCGACCTCCGGCTCCATGCCGGGTCTGAAGGCATTTGTGGCGGCGGTGTTCGGCGGCATCGGCTCCATCCCCGGCGCGGTCATCGGCGCGTTCATCATCGGCATCTGCGAAAACGTCATCAAGGGCCTCGGCTCGAGCTGGACGATCTTCTCCGATGCGTTCACGTTCGTTCTGCTCATCATCGTGCTGCTCGTCAAGCCCACCGGCATTTTCGGCGAGAAAGCCACGGATAAGGTTTGAGGAGGCGCGATATGAAAAACACACTCAACAGCGCGCGCGAAAAGAAGATCAACCAGATCATCCTCATCTGCATTCTGGCCGCGATCTACGTTGTGGTCTTCCTGCTGGACAACTTCCTGCCGTCCAACAGCTTCACGCTGATGCTCATCCCCGTTTTGAAAAAGGGCGCCATCTATTCGCTCATCTGCGTTTCCATGAACCTGCTCAACGGCTTCACGGGGCTTTTCTCCCTCGGCCAGGCTGGTTTCCTGCTCATCGGCGCGTATGCCTACTCCATTTTCTCCATCCCCGCCGACCAGCACGAGGCAGTGTATCAATACTTTGACGGCGGCGCCATCCGTTTTTCCATTCCCGAGGCGCTCTCCAATGCGATCGGCACGAATCTCGGCACGCCCATCGGCGCTGTGATCTGCATTCTCATTGCGGGTCTCGTGGCCGCTGCCTTTGCCGCCGCCATCGGCATCCCCGTTCTGCGCCTGAAAAGCGACTATCTCGCCATTGCCACGCTCGGCTTTGCGGAGATCGTCCGCGCCATCTTCCAGTGGGACGGCCTCGGCCGGGTCACCAACGGCTCGAACCTTCTGCGCAAATACACCAGCTTTTCGGATATGAAGCTCGTGTTCGGCGACCTGACGCTGAAATTCGCCACCTTCTTCCCCTTCCTGATCGCAGGGCTGTGCCTTCTTGTGATCGTGCTGCTCATCAACTCCTCCTATGGCCGCGCCTTCAAGGCCATCCGTGACGACGAGATCGCCGCCGAGGCCATGGGTGTGAACCTGTTTAAGCACAAGATGCTCTCGTTTGTCATCTCCAGCTTCTTCGCCGGTGTGGGCGGCGCGCTGCTGGCCATGTATCAGACCACCGTGCAGGCCTCGCCGTTTAACTCGGCCATGACCTATGAGATCCTGCTCA
>CAYROZ010000012.1:0-24217 GCA_964426125.1 uncultured Oscillospiraceae bacterium | reverse complement strand
AGATCGCGGCGCTGTGGTATGAAAAGCCCATGGCCCCGCAGGGCGTGAAGTGCTGGAACCCGGCCTTCGACGTGACCGACCACGAGCTTGTGACCGCCATCGTGACGGAAAAGGGCGTTCTCTATCCGCCCTACGACATCAAACTGAAGGAGCTGTTCGCATGATCCGCTTTTACAATGGCCGCGTGCTTGAAGGCACGTTTGTGACGCAAAACGAGGTTTGGGTGCGGAACGACCGAATCGCCTATGTCGGCGCCCCGACCGATAATCTGCCCGCCTTTGACCGGGAGATAAACCTGCACGGCGATCTGCTCATGCCGGGCTTTAAGGACGCGCACACCCACTCCGGCATGACCTTCCTGCGCTCGGCGGCGGACGATCTGCCCCTGCAGGAATGGCTTTTCCAGCAGGTGTTCCCGCGCGAGGCCAAGCTTACGCCGGAAAGCCTCGCCGCCTTTGCGCGCGTGGCATTTCTGGAATACATCGCAAACGGCATCACCGCCTGCTTCGATATGTACTTCCACACGGATGAGCTGGCCCGCATCGCGCAGGAGTGGGGCTTCCGCGCCGTGATATGCGACGCGCTTTCCGCAAACAACGACTGGGACGACATTTACCGCAGTCACGAAAAATACACCGCCATGGGCCCCTTTGTCGGCTACCGGATGGGCTTCCACGCGGAGTACACCGCAAACGCGGATATGCTCAAATTCGTCTCCCGCGCCGCGCACGAGCTGAAAGCGCCGGTTTTCAGCCACAACTCCGAAACAAAAAGCGAAGTGGAAGGCTGCATCGAGCGCCACGGGCTCACGCCCACCAGGCTTTTCGACGAGCTGGGCCTGTTCGACTTCGGCGGCGGCGGCTTCCACTGCGTCTGGATGACGGACGAGGACATCGACATCTTCGCCCGGCACGGCCTGTACGCGGTTTTGAACCCCTGCTCCAACGCCAAGCTTGCCAGCGGCTTTGCGCCCCTGACACAATATCTGAACCGCGGCGTGAATCTCGCCCTCGGCACGGACGGCCCTGCCTCGAACAACGCGCTGGATATGTTCCGCGAGATGTATCTTGCAAACGTCATGGCAAAGCTGAACGAATCCGAGGCCGCCGCCGGCGATCCCGCCGCCATTCTGGCCGCCGCGGTGTCCGGCGGTGCGCGGGCGATGGGCCTGGACGACTGCGACGCGATATGCGCCGGAAAACAGGCCGATATCATCCGCATCGATATGTCCCGTCCCAATATGCAGCCGCTGCATAATACGGTCAAAAACCTTGTATATTCCGGAAATCCATCGAATGTGAAGATGACGATGATCGCCGGCAAGATCCTTTATGAAAACGGAGAATTCTTCATTCCCGACTCCCTCAAGCGCATCTACTCCGAGGCGCAAAAATATACAGACGAGATCGTTTACAGCTAAACGGAAAGCGCCGCCCGAACGGGCGGCGCTGTTTTTGTCGTTATTCGGTTTTATACGCCGTCAATACCGATAGCGGCTGCCGCCGACAAACTCGCGCAGCATGGCATCCGGGGCCAGAAGCGCCGCATCGATGACCGCGAATCGCTCCAGCGCCGGGGCCACGGCGCAGATCTCCTCGTAGCGCCCGATGCCCTCCGGCACATGGGAAAACAGCTTCGCCGCGATGGGCCGCATCACGCACGGCTCATAGGCAAAGGCGGTATCGATCTGCATATCCGCCTGCGCGCGATAGGGCGTGATGTACCGGCGCTCGCCCGCGCGCACATTGTCCCACATGCCCAGCGTTTCCGCGGGGTCGGAGGCGCGAAACAGATCGTCGCGCACCACGCGGCGCACCATGCGCAGCCACGAGGCCCTGAAAACATGCTCGCCCGCTCCATCCACAAAACCGCTCTGCGCCGAAACATACAGCTTAAACGCCTCGGGATGCACGGCGGTGATGGCGCTGTTGAGCGCGTGGATGCCCTCGAAAATGGCGACCTCGTTTTTCCCCAGCGACAGAGACATCGATGGCTCCTCCGCCCGGCTGCGGCTGGTGAAGTCAAAGCGCGGCACGGCGACGGATTCACCGCGCGAAAGGCGCGTGAAGTGCTCGTTGAGCAGCGCCATGTCCAGACACAGCGGGCTTTCAAAGTCATACTCGCCCGTTTCCGTGCGCGGCGTCGTTTCCGGCGACACGGTGTGGAAATAGTTGTCCATGGCCACGCTGCGGCAGTTCACGCCCCGGCGCGTCAGCTCGTCGCGGATGCGCATGGCCGTGGTGGTTTTGCCGGAGCCGGATGGGCCCGACAGCAGCACAATGGGGCTCGATGGCAGGTTTTCCATGATGCGTTCGGCCGCCCGGGCGATCCGGGCGCTGTATGCGGCGTCGCATTCGGCGATGAAGCCCGCGGGGTCCGCGGCAGCCGCCGCGTTGATGGTGTTTAAGTCAAAGGCCACTTTGCCCGATCCTTTCAATGTATTCCTTGGGATATTTGGGGTTCACCTGCCGGCGGATGGAGCCGTCCGGCGCGGGGAATTTGCTCGACCCGCCCGCGCCCAGCGCGATCACATCGCACAGCTCCTCCATCATGCAGATGTTATAGAGATTCTCCGTGCCGCGCCTGGCCCAGCCAAGGTTTTCAAACCCGCCGGACATATACTTCTGGCGGTAGAGGTAATACGGCGCGTAGCCCGCCGCGTCCAGCCGCTGCGCCGCTTCGTCCAGCATGGAGGCCACCTCCGCGGCCGCCGGCAGCGTTTCGGGCCGCTGGGCCAGATACGAGCCGTTTTTGATCGACAGGGTGTGAACGGTGATGTTCTCCGGCGCAAGGGCCAGCACCGAATCCAGCGTGCGGGAAAAGCCCAAAGCGCTGTCGCCCGGAAGGCCCGCGATGAGATCCATGTTCACCTCGAAGCCGCCCTCCGCTCTCACCAGTGCCAGCGCATCGAGTATATCCTGCGCCGTGTGGAAGCGGCCAATGGCCGCAAGCACCTCATCGGACATGGTCTGGGGGTTGACGGACACGCGCGTGACGCCGTGGCGCTTCATCACACGCAGCTTTTCCGCCGTGATGGTGTCGGGCCGTCCGGCCTCGATGGTGTACTCGCGCAAAGCGGAAAGATCAAATTCCGCCGCCAGGGTCTCGCACAGCGCATCCAGCTGCCCGGCCGAAAGCGTGGTGGGCGTTCCGCCGCCCATATACAGCGCCACCGGACGCAGTCCCGCCGCGCGCACCTTCTGCGCCGCCAGTGCGATCTCCCGCCGCAGCGCCGCGAGATACGGCTCCATGAGCTTGAGATTTGTGCCCACCGCCGAGGCGATGAAGCTGCAATACGCGCAGCGCGTGGGGCAGAACGGGATGCCCACATACAAGCACACATCCCCCGCCGCCAGCGAATCGCGCGCCGCCAGCGTGGCGCGGGTGGTGGTTTCGCATATGGCCGTGCGAGTCGGCGAAACGTCAAAGTCGCGGGCAAAATCGGCCGCCGTTTTCCCCTCGGAAAGATAGCGCGCCATGAGCTTGCCGGGCTTTACGCCCGTGAGCGCGCCCCAAACGGGTCTTTCATGGCCCGAGGCCAGCGCCGCGCGGTAAAACGCCAGCTTCACGGCCCGCTGCTCCTGCCGGTTTTGCTCCAGCGCCGTGGCGTAGGGCTCCACGGCGGCCTCGCCCTGGAACGCGCCCTGTGCCGTCACCAGCGTACAGCGCGCCATGCCGTCCTCGAGCGCCAGTTCCACCCGCTCGCCCTGCGGCGGCTCCGATGGGTATACCGGGCGCTCAGCCGGATAGAGCGTGAGCAGCATTTGCTCGGCGGCGTATTTATAATCATGTCCGATCAGTAAGATATCCATATGTCTCATCTCTTGATTTTATTCTCGTTTTATTATATCATAGACTATGTGTGAAAAGCACCTATTTTATCAAGATTGGTTGTGTCTACATGAAAACAGATGTCGTTATCGTCGGCGCCGGCCCTGCCGGTATCTTCACCGCGGTGGAAATGCTTCGCCTTGGCAGCAGGAAAAAGATCACCATCGTGGAAAAGGGCAAGGCCGTGGAAAACCGCCGCTGCCCCAAGGAGCAGACCAAGCGCTGCTTAAACTGCAAGCCCTACTGTGCCATCACCACCGGCTTTTCCGGCGCGGGTGCGTTTTCGGACGGCAAGCTCTCGCTCAGCTATGAGGTCGGCGGCGATCTGCCCATGCTTGTGGGCGCGGACGTGGCGCAGCAGACCATCGACTATACCGACGGCATCTATCTGGAATTCGGCGCGGACGAACACATCGAAGGCCAGGAGGAAACGGACGAGGTCAAGGCCATCCGCACCCGTGCCATCCGCGCGGGTCTGCGCCTTGTGAGCTGCCCGATCCGCCATCTCGGCACCGAGCGCGCCCACCAGCTGTATGAAGACATCGAGCATTGGCTGCAAAACCACGGCGTGGACATTCTGTTCGACACCGAATGCACCGGCTTCATCGTGGAAAACGGCCGCTGCGCCGGCATCACGTATCACGACGGCCATCAGGACTTCGAGCTGCGCGCGGACGAGACCGTTGTGGCCACAGGCCGCCGCGGCGCGGACTGGCTGGAAACGCAGTGCTCGGAATACGGCATCGACCATGTTCCCTCCACCGTGGACATCGGCGTGCGCGTGGAAGTGCGCAACGAGGTCATGGACGTGGTCAACCGCGTTTTGTATGAATCCAAGCTCATCGGCTATCCCGCGCCGTTTAAAAATAAAGTCCGCACCTTCTGCCAGAATCCCGGCGGCTTTGTGGCGCAGGAGAACTATGACAACGGTCTCGCCGTGGTCAACGGCCACTCCTTCAAGGAGCTGAAAAGCGACAACACCAACGTTTCCATCCTCTGCTCCCACAACTTCTCCGTGCCGTTCAACCAGCCCATCGCCTACGCGCAGAAGGTGGGCGAGCTGACCAATATGCTCGCAAACGGCCATATCCTCGTCCAGCGCTTCGGCGACATTCTCGACGGCAAGCGCACCTGGGACAAGGAGCTTGTGCAAACGAACGTGCGCCCCACGCTGCCCGATGCCGTGGCCGGCGACATCACCGCCGCCATGCCCTACCGCGCCATGATCAACATCATCAACTTCATCAAGGCCATGGATCAGGTCGTGCCCGGCTTTGCCGCGTATGAAACGCTGCTGTATTCGCCGGAGCTGAAGTTCTACTCCAACCGCGTGAAGATGGATGCCGACTTCAACACCTCTCTGCCCGGTCTGCACTGCCTGGGCGACTCCTCCGGCTGGACGCGCGGATTGATGATGAGCTCCGTGATGGGCGTTCTGATGGGCCGCAAGCTCGTGTAAAAATCCATACGATAAAGCCCCGAAAGGTCATGCCTTTCGGGGCTTTAAGATAGGACTTTTATTTCAGCAGGCGGCTATTGACTTGGCGTTTTGTTCGTGCTATATTTATCACAAGGAGCGAGACCTTGCGGTCAGCTCGTTAGGTCACAATCTTTATAAGACCGTCACTTGGCAGAGTGGCGGCCTTGCTTTTTAACGCGAATCGTCACAGTGAATCCGAAGATATGTAACGTTATCGTTATCGGCATAAGCTTTCACCCCCTTTCGGGTGGTGTAGCTGACCGCCTCGCCCCTTGCTTGCTGTCAATATAGCATATAAACGCCTGTGCAGCAAGAAAATTTTTCAAGAAATTCAAGCAATATAAAGCCCCGACCGGTGGTCGGGGCTTTTTGATATTTCAGAAGTTGTTCAGCTCCAGATGGCCTTCATCAGCTCGGGATAGGCCTTGTCGCAGATGCTCACACTGTACATGAGCATCTCCAGGCAAACCGGGCCCACGCTGCCGGCGCGGAAGGGCACATCCATCTCCATCTGCACCGTGTTGTCGTTGGTGTCGATGCAGAACTTGCCAAAGCGATACTTGATGTTCAGCGCGTTGACCGTGATGAACATCTTGGCGATCTTTTCGGAGGGGATCTTCACGATGTTGAAAACGCGGACCGCCGCGGATTCGTTGTCGGTATCGAAAAGCAGAGCGCAGCGGATGGTGTCCATATTATCGCCGCCGAAGGAAATGATCACATTATCCTTGCCGCTTTCCGTGGGTTCACCCACGGTGTATTTCACTTCCGCTTCCTCAAGCTTACGAATAAATTCACGGGTAGATTCAAGCATTGGTCTGTTCCTCTCTTATCAAATTTCTCGTCCTCAAGATACCACAGCAGACAAGAGCTGTCAATTGAAAAAACGGGGCACGGCACAAGGCCGCGCCCCTTCGATTTTTTCTTCCTTACGCGAGCGTTTTCCCGTCGCACGTGACATTTACACTGTCGTCAACAAAGATCTCGTTGCTCGTGCAGTCGTGGATGTCGCAGTTTTCAAAGGCCACGTTTTCACATTCGTAGATGCTTGCGGCTTTAGCGCTGCACTCGTAGATCTCCGTGCCGCCCACGGTCAGATCGCGGCACCACCTCGCCGTGACGCCCTCGGTGCCGCAGCCGAACAGGCCGCATCCGGAAACCTCGACCCGCGCGCAATCCTCAAAGCCCAGCACACCCGCGCCGCAGCCGGTGTCCATCTCCACATGGCCGGCGGTAAGACCGCTCACGGTCAGATCCTCGCAGCGGAAGAAGTGGATGATCTCCGCCGACCTGGGCACCGCCAGCAGCTCGGTAACATCCGCGCCGGCGCCCTCAATGGTCAGGCCGTCCACGCCGGAGATCACAAGCTGAGGCCCATCGTAACCCTCACTCCAGCCGTAGTATTCACTGATCGGTACGCCGTAATATTCCGCCTCGGACAGGTCATATTCCCCGGCCTCTATGCGGATGGTGGTGTTCGGCGCGATGGCCGCGAGCAGCTCGTCCACATTGGAAACCGTCACATAATGGCGGCCGTCCTCGCCGGTTTCGATGTCCAGCGCCACAGTCTCCGGCGGCACGAACTCGCCGTTATAGACATACTCCCCGCGTCTCATGCTGCGCAGATCGTCCGATGTGAGGTCTTTGCCCTCGACGTTTCGGATCGTGCCGGTGGCCGTGCCGGAAACATTGCCGTATGCGCCGGTCGCCGCGATCAGGCCGCCATCGCCCACATCCTCAAAGGAGTTAAGGTCCACGATCAGCTCCGCCCTTGTCAGACCGAACAGCCCGCGGCTGAATTCATTGCCCCAAACCGCACAGCCGAGCACCATCACGCGTTTGGAGTAGTTGGCGGCGACCATCTGCGCGGCGCTGTTGTTATACACATCGCAGTTGATGACCTCCACCTCATAGCAGCCCATAAGCTCCACCAGCGAAGAGCCCATCCATTCCGGCTCGCCGCAGTCGTAGAGCCTGCAATCGACCATGGCCACATCGTAGCAGCTGGTAAGCTCTGCCGCGCTTTGGCTGCACTCATAGATATCCGAGTTTTCCACCGTGACAGCCCAGCTGTTGCTTACCTTGAGGCCGATGGTGCCGCAGCCATACAGGCCGCAGCGCGCGATGTCCATATCGCTGCCGCTCGTAAAGCTCACCACACTGCCCTTACAGAGTCCCGCGCCCTCCGTGTGGCCGATGACAAGATCGGAAAGCGCGATATCCTCGCAGTCATAAAACGCCAGCACATCCGCGTAGCGCGGCAGGGTGCGGATCTCGGCGGTGTCGTCATCGCCCTCGCACGTGATGATAAGCCCGCTCACGCCGTCGATCACCAGCGCGTAGCCGTCATGTACCTCTTCCCATGTGTAATAGCCGCCGAGACGTTCCTGGCCATAATCCGAGGCCTGATCGAGATCGTAGACCCCCGGCTCAAGATGTACCTCGTTGCCCGGCGCGATGGCTGCGAGCAGCTCGTCCACCGTGGAGACGGTCACGATCTGGCCGCCCACCGGCTTCGTTACCTCAATTGTCTCCTGCGGCGGCTTCATGTCGGGAACGCCATAGATCGGCTCCTCACTGGATGCGCCGGGTTCGCCGGAGGCCTGCGCCGACACATCCGACAGCTCGATCTCAAACGTTTTGGCCGCTCCTTCGCCGCCCGGCCCAATGGCCACCGTGCAGGCACAAAGCAGCATCGCCGCCGCCAGCGCCCATAGCAAAACCAGGCCTTTGCGTGTTTTATACTTCATGATCTGTTCCAGCCTTTCCTTCAGCGTCCGCTTTTCCGTGGCAAAGGTGGTAGACACCACCGCCGCGCTGAGCGGAGCGGAGCCAGCCATGGCAAGCAGGGCGTGCCCATAGGCCTGCCGCTGGCTTTTGTCCATGCCGCGCAGCAGCCGCTCATCGCAGCTGAGCTCGCAGCATTCGTCCACGCGCCGCCGTATCAGCAGCAGGAAGGGATTGAACCAATGCAGGGAATATACCAGCGCCGCCATCCACTTGACCGCGATGTCGCCGCGCCGGTGGTGCGTAAGCTCATGCAATAAGATCAGCCGCAGCGTCTCGCTGTCGTAGTCCTCGTCCGGCAAAACGATCACCGGATGGAATAGACCAAACAGCATCGGCGTGGCCACAGCCCGGCTTCGCGCAAGCGCCGGACGGCGCCTGACCTCGATGGCGCGGTAGATGCGCTCATCCTCCGCGCGCGGCAGGAGCAGCGTTTTGCGCAGCGCGTGCGTGAAGCGCCGGTAGCCGAGAACATACCACAGCGCACATCCCGCCGCACCGAGCACCCAGATCGCCGTCCAGCCCCAATTGGGCATAGCGAAGCTTTCGCGGGGCTTGGCCGCCGTCTGCACACTCGCCGTCTCCGGCGGCGCGGTCGGTTCGGTCGCCGCTGCCGCTTCCACGGTCACAGGCTCGCCTTCGGCAAAATCCGGCTCATCCATCACGGGCGCATCCGAGCGGCTGTCACGCTCCGATGGAAGCGCCACCATGCGCTGCGGCGCCTGCGCCGTGATCTTTTGCGGCCCGGCCGCCCCCGGCTGCGTGGGCACAAGGCCCGGAATGGGCAGTGCAAAGCGTGCCAGCACCACAAGCCACGCAAAATAATAAAACCGGCTTGGGAGCCTGCGGCCCACCAAACGCTGCACGATCGCCAGCACACAGGCAAGCGCCGTGCCGCAAAGCGAAAGATACAGCAGCGTTTTCAGCGCTGGGTTCATGAATCATCCCCGCTTTCAAAATACGCGCGAAGCTCGTCAATGTCCTCGCGGCTGAGCCCTTTCGACTGCACCAGCGCCGCCACGAGAGAACGGGCACTGCCGCCATAGAGCCGATCGACCAGATCGCCGGTGGCCCAGCGATCGTATTCGCTTTTGGAAATGAGCGCCCGATAGAAAAACACCTTCCGCTTTTCCTGGCCCACGGCGCCCTTGTTGCAAAGGCGCTGCACCAGCGTTTTCACCGTGGTGGATTCCCAGCCGCGCTTTTCATGCAGCGTCTGGCGGATGGTGGTGATGGGCAGAGGCTCCTCTGCCTCCCACAGGGTTTTCATGACTTCCAGCTCCGAAGCGCTGATTTTTTCCGCGATCTGATCCATAGTATGGTTCCTCCCTTATAAAGACTACACGTGTCGCCTGTATGCACTATAGCACACAAGACTACACTTGTCAACTCCATTTTGCGGCACACACGAAAAAAGCCGTCGGCATACATTGAAGCAGGGCGAAAAGAGCCCACAGGAGGAATGTTATGCCGAACTGCAACGACGTGAAAACCAATATCATCGACGGCCGCGGCTGTGGCTTGCCGCCCGCGCCGCCCTATCCGCCGCTTTGCTGTCCCTCGCTGATCGCCGGTCCCACCGGCCCGACGGGTGCGACCGGCCCGACGGGTGCGACCGGCCCGACGGGTGCGACCGGCCCCACCGGCCCCACGGGGGCGGACGGTCTGGTGGGTGCCGATGGACCGCAGGGCGCGACCGGCCCCACCGGGCCCACAGGCCCCACCGGCCCCGCCGCTGTGGCGGAGGCGGCGGAAACCGCGCAGACCTATGCCGTGGCCGGAGGCGATGTGGCTGCGGGCGAGGCAATACCCTTTGACACGGCGGACATCCGCTCCGCCTCGGGCAGCATTGCCCGCAGCAGCAACACCGCGCTCACGCTCGCGCCGGGAACGTATTGGATCAGTTTTGTATCGGATGTGACGGGCACGGACGCCGATGTGGGCGCGGCCCTGCACAACGCCGCGGGTGCGTTCCCCTACGCCGTTTCGGTCGCGCCCGTCACCGGCACGGACACCCGCCGCGTAGCGCTCACAGCCATCGTTTCCCCCACGGCGGACGAAACGATCACCGTGGTAAACAGCACCGCCGGCACACTGCGCTATGGCAACAGCACGCTCAGCGTGGTGAAGCTTGGGTAAACACACAGCATGGACAGGGAAAAACGCCCTGTCCATTTGACTTTGTGCGCGGCGTAATATATAATGTAAAATGCATTGTTATGTAAATCAACCAGAGAACCGTTCCGAAAGGATAATGAGGCATCAATATGAGATCAAGAAGAAGAAAGAAAGACCAGACCATGCTCATCGCGGGCATCGCTCTTGCCCTGGTGATCGTCCTTGTCGTGACGATATGCATCATCAGCGCGTCGAGCCGCAGCAAGAAATACGACTCGCTGCTGCAGGACGCCCAGCGCAGTCTGGTGGCCGAGGAATACGACTACGCGCTGCAATACGCCCAGCAGGCGCTGGAGGTCAAAAAGCTCTCAAGCGCCAAAAAGGAAACGGTGTATCTGCTCATGGCGGACATTTACGTTGCCAAGGGCGACCCCGCCGCCGCCAAAACCGTGATCTACAACGCCTATATGGAGCTTGGCACCCAGGCGCTCGAGCAGCGGCTGCTGGAGCTCAACGAGCTCGTGGGCGATGACGGCGGCACACTGCAGATCGGCAGCGTTACGCTGAAAACCGGCGCCGTGAGCGCGGTTTTGAGCAACATGGGGCTGAAAAACGCGGACATCGCCTCTCTCCCCAAGCTCACCAAGCTGCAAACGCTCACGCTGTCGCAAAACGAGCTGGACGACATTTCCGTGCTGGCACAGCTGACTCAGCTGACGTATTTGCAGCTGGCGGACAACAACATCAAGGACATCTCCGCGCTCAAAGACCTCACGGCGCTGAAAAGCCTGTATCTCGACGCAAACCCCATTGAGGACTTCTCGCCGCTGTATGGTCTTACAAACCTGACCGTTTTGAGTTTGAACAACATCGATCTGAGCGACGATGAGCTTGCCACGCTCAAAAGCAAGCTTCCGAGCTGCGACATCCTCAACGACAAGGACGCGCCCACCGAGCTCAAGCTCGGCGGCCAGACCATCTCCGTGGATGCGGAAACGGTGAATCTGTCCGGCGCGGGCATCACGGACATCGCGGACTTCATCCATCTCACCAAGCTCACCTCGCTGGATCTGAGCGGCAACAGCGTTCACGACCTCGAGCCGCTCAAGGGCCTTGTTCTGCTGGAGCATCTGTCGCTCAAGGGCAACGGCATCAGCTCCATCTCCGCGCTCTCCGCGCTGGTGAATGTGACCTATCTCGACCTGCGCGACAACTCCGTGAAGGATCTCACGGCCGTTTCCAACATGGAGGGGCTGACCGAGCTGTATCTGGACAACAACAGCCCCATGACCCTCTCACCGCTGACCTATCTGACCGAGCTGACCACCCTGAGCCTGAAAAGCTGCTCTTTGAAGGACGCCGACCTTGAATATCTCAAAGGGCTGACCAATCTCCGCTCGCTCACGCTCGACGGCTGCGACCAGATCTCCGGCACCGCGCTTCTGGGTTTGCAGCAGGCGCTGCCCGACTGCTCCATCTCCGCGCCGGACGTGGTCATGTCCGTCAAGTGGAACGGCACGGAGTACGGCGTGGATTCCACCAGCATCACCGCGCGCAGCTGCGGCATCACCGACATCAGTATGCTCAAGGCGTTTGACAAGCTTGAGTTCCTCGACCTGGGCGACAACCACATCTCGGACGCCGCCGCGCTAAACGGTCTGACCCAGCTGAAGGAGCTGGACCTGTCCGGCAACGACCTCACCACGGCGCGCGAGCTGCAAAATCTCACCAACCTCACCGTGCTGGATATCTCCGACAACGCGGACATCACGCTCATGGGGTATCTGTCCGGGCTGACAAAGCTTGAATATCTGAACATCGCCGACAACGAGGGCATCACGGACGTTTCAGCCCTTTACAACCTGAAAAACCTGCGCCAGCTTGACGTAAGCGGCACGGGTCTGACCTGGGATCAGGTCGTGGAGCTGGGCGAGAGACTGTCGTCCTGCCAGATCTACACCGACCTGACGGAGCCGACCCCCGCGCCCACGCCGGAGCCCACGCCCGCGCCGACCCCGGAACCGACGCCCGAGCCCACGCCCACGCCCGAGATCGTGGACGCGAGCCAATGAAATTGAAAAACATTTAACAATATCCGCGGGGGACTATTGCCCCCGCGGTTCGTTTATGCTATACTGAGATCACAAAGGAGGTAGTTTCTATGACTTTTACCTTTACCGGCAAAAAGATGGATGTGACCGACGAACTGCGCGCCTATGCCGAACGCAAAATCGGCAAGCTTGACCGCCTGTTCCGCAGCGAAAGTGAGGCATCCGTCACCTTCAGCATGGAACGCGGCCGCTGCCGCGCAGAAGTCACCCTGCGCAACAACGGCATCTACTACCGCGTCAGTGAGCTCACGAGCGATATGTACGCCTCCATCGACTCCGCTGTGGCCTCCATCGAGCGCCAGGTCCGCAAAAACAAAACCCGGCTGGAAAAACGTCTGCGTGAAAACGCGTTTGAGCGCAGCGCCGTGCCGGAATGGGATGAGGAGCCCGAGGAATTCACCATCCTGCGCGCCAAACGCTTCCCCATCAAGCCCATGCAGCCGGAGGAAGCCATTTTGCAGATGGAGCTGCTCGGCCACGAGTTCTTCGCCTTCCGCAACGAGGACGAGGACGGCGCGTTCGCCGTGGTCTACCGGCGCAAAAACGGCGGCTATGGCATCATCTGCGAAGGCGACGAGGACGAATAAACACAATCAAATATACAAACAGGCAGCCAAATCGGCTGCCTGTTTTTTCTGCTGTTTTGTCTGAGGAAAGGCTGCAAGCACTGTGCGCCTGCGATCTCATGCTTATCCCCGTTTTTCGTGGGCGTAATGCTCCGCCACCCAGTCGCACACATGCTGCACAAACAGACGCGTGGAGCCGGAAAGTTCCTCCTTGTCGCGCACGCAGATGCCGATCTGCCGCCAGAAATGCTGCGGCAGCGAGCACACCGCCAGCGGGTAGCTGCTGTGGCCAAGCATCAGCTCCGGGATCACGCTGATGCCGAGGCCGTTGGACACCATGGCCAGGATGCTCTGGTCCTCCTTGATGGTATAGCGTGCGTAAGGGCGCACGCCCAGCTCGTTGTAAGCGGCGGTGATCTCGTAGTCGTCGCCCTCCTCCAGCTGGATAAAGGTCTCCGTGCTGAACGCCTCGATGGGAAAAACGCCGCAGCCGGCCAGCCGGTGGTTCGGCGGCAAAATGACCTTCAGCTCGTCGCGGTGCAGGGGCCATGTGTCCAGCGGTTTTTCCGACGGCAGGCGCAGAAAGCCGCAATCGGCCTGGCCGCTGGTGACCCAGGCTTCGATCTGGTCGTAATAGTCGGCGTTGAGTATCTCAAACTGGATGTTTGGATACAGCCGGTCAAAGCTTTTGAGGATATACGGCAGCCACTGCGCCGAGACGCTGGAAAACGCCGCCACCTTCACAAGGCCCTCCGTCATGCCGCGCAGATCGGCGGCCGCCTGCTCCAGCTGATGCTGCTGGGCGCAAAGCCGGCGGATATACGGCAGCAGGGCACGGCCATCCGCCGTGAGCGCCACGCCGCCCCGGCTGCGCGACAAAAGCGGCAGACCCAGTGTTTCCTCCAGCGCGCTCACCGCATGGCTCACGCCCGACTGCGTAAAGCTCATCAGCTGCGCGGCCTTGGTGAAGCTGCCGCACTCGACCACCTTCAAAAAAATCTGATACTGCGCCAGACTCAATGCTCATCGCCCCCTATGGGGCCATTATACATACTTTTTTTCATGGTTTCAATAAAAAAGATGCGTTTTACTTAACGGTATGTTTGTGATATTCTAAACACACGGCAGCGGGATGGAGGACGAACGTTCCGCCGCCGATTGACCGGAGTGATGACCGGTCAAGGTGTTGAATACCTCATTTCCCCCTCCATGCACAGTAGTGTGCGCCGCCCCTCCATGCACAGTAGTGTGCGCCGTCGCTTGTTACCATTGGCAGGCGGCGGCTTTTTTATCGCAAAAAAGATCCGGGCGCACGGTTTTCCGTGCGCCCGGGTTTCGTCAAAGCATATCCAGATACAGGCTGCCGTATTCGTAGGCCCAGGCCTCACAGCCGAAGTCGTGGCTCATGCCGCTTTGGATGAGGCCGTTCATGATCTCGCTGCTGCCCCAGCATTCCAGCGCATAGCGCACCGCGCCGAGCATATCGCCCGCATCGTAGCGGTCGAAGCAGAAGCCGTCGCCCTTGCCGGTGTAGCGGTTATAGGGCTGGACCGTGTCGCGCAGACCGCCCGTGGCACGCACGATGGGAACGGTGCCATAGCGCATGGCGATCAGCTGGCTGATGCCGCAGGGCTCGAAGCGGCTGGGCATGAGGAAGAAATCGCTGCCGGCATAGACGCGGTGGGACAGCGCATCGTCGTAGCCGATGTACGCGCGCACGCGGCCCGGCCAGCGCGCCTCCGCCGCGCGGAAAAAGTCCTCGTAGCCGCGCTCGCCATTGCCGAGGATGAGCAGATTCATATCCTCGCGCATGAGCTCCTCCATTGCGTCGATGACAAGCTGCGCGCCCTTTTGCTCCACCAGACGCGAAACCATGGAAAAAAGCGGCCGGTCAAGCGGCCCTTCAAAGGCGAACTCATCCCACAGCGCCTTTTTGCACTCGCGCTTGCCGAACAGGTCCTTGGCACTGTAGTTTGCGCTCAGGAGCTTGTCCTTAGCAGGGTTCCAGACCTTTTTGTCCACACCGTTCACGATGCCGCCGAGGGCCGCGCCGCGCGAGCGCAGGATGCCATCCAGCCCCTCGCCAAATTCCGGCGTGGTGATCTCGCGGGCGTAGTTCGGCGAAACGGTGTTGACGCGGTCGGCCATGAGACAGCCGGCCTTCATGAAATCCGCGCGGTCACCATAGCGCTCGAGAAGGTGGTTATACTGCCGGTCGATGCTCATCCAGTCGTCCGTGAAATCAAAGCCGCAAAGGCCCTGATAGGCAATGTTGTGGATGGTGAAAAGCGTTTTGGCCCGGCCGATGGGGCGGTTTTGATACTGCGTTTTCAGAAGCAGCGGAATGAGCGCTGTGTGCCAGTCGTTCGCGTGGATGACATCGGGAACGAAATCCAGCCGCTCGCAGCACTCCAGCACAGCGCGCGTGAAGTAGCCGTACTGCTCGCACTCGATGCCGGGGGCATAGATAGGGCCGGAGAAATAGCCGTCGTTTTCGATGAGATACACCGTCACGCCGTCGAGCTTGAGGCGGTTTACGCCCACAAAGCGCGTGCGCCAGCCCATTTTGACCTCAAACGAAAACAGATACTCCACCTTTTTGCCCCAGCCGCTTTTGATGACGCGGTGGTACGGCACGATCACGCGCGCGTCGAAGCCGAGCTTGTTGAGATAGCGCGGCAGGGTTCCGACCACGTCGGCCAGTCCGCCGGTTTTGGCCAGCGGCGCGCACTCGGAGGCCGCAAAGAGGATCCTGGGCTTTTCCAGTTCCTTTTCGGTCATGCGCGCGGCCAGCGCGCGCTTCATGGCAGCCTGTGTCATGCTTTTTTTGCCTCCTTAAAGCGGTAGAATCGGGCGCACAGCCCCGGCAGGCTCAGCGCCGCATGGTGGTCAAATTCGCGGAACGCGCCCTCGCAGCTGCTCACCGGGTCAAAGGCCGCGCCGGAGCCGCCGTATGCCGCCGCGTCGGAATCGAGCAGCGGCAAAAGCTTGCCCGCGCCCGGCAGACCGATGATAAAGTCCTCCCACGGCTGCGGCGTGAAGTTGAACACCGCCACAACGCGGTCTTTTCCCTTCCCGTCCATGCGCATCACCGCCACGCTGCTGCGCTCGCGGTCGTCGGGGTTGAGCCAGCGGAAGCCGTCCCAGCTGTCATCGACCTGCCACAGCGCCGGATGCGCCTCATACAGCGCGCCCAGATCGGCGTTCCAGCGCTGCATGGCGGCGTGGGCGGGATAGTCCAGCAAAAACCAGTCCAGCTCTTTTTTGTAGTCCCACTCGATGAACTGGCCGAACTCCGAGCCCATGAAATTGAGCTTTTTGCCCGGATGGGCAAACTGGAAGCCAAACAGCGCCCGCAGCGCGGCGAATTTCTGCTCGTAGCTGCCGAACATCTTGTCCAGCATCGAGCGCTTGCCGTGCACCACCTCGTCGTGGGAAAAGGCCAGCACCGGCTTTTCCGAGAAGCAGTACATCATCGAAAAGGTCAGCTTCTCGTGGCAGTGGCTGCGGAAATAGGGGTCGGTGGTGAAGTAATCGAGCGTGTCGTGCATAAAGCCCATGTCCCACTTAAAGTCAAAGCCGAGACCCTCGGGGCCGGAGACATGGGGATAGGCGGTCGATTCCTCCGCGATGGTCACAACGCCCGGAAAATGGGCGTGGATATGGTCGTTGAGCGCGCGTAGGAAATCGCGCGAATCGTAGTTGATGTTGCCGCCGTCGCGGTTGGGGAGCCACTGGCCGTCCGTGCGGCCATAGTCGAGATACAGCATGGAGCTGACCGCATCGCAGCGCAGGCCGTCGATGTGGTATGTCTCCAAAAAGAACGCCGCCGAGCCGATCAGGAAATTCCGCACATCGGGGCTGGCATAGTCGAAAACGAGCGTGCCCCATTCGGGATGCTCGCCGAGACGGGGGTCGGCGTATTCGTACAGGGCCGTGCCGTCAAAGCGCGCCAGACCGTGCTCATCGCGCGGAAAATGCGCCGGCACCCAGTCCATGATCACGCCGATGCCGCTCTCGTGCAGGCAGTTGACCAGCGCCATGAGATCCTGCGGCGTGCCATAGCGGCTGGTGGGGGCATAATAGCCCGTGACCTGATAGCCCCAGCTGCCGTCAAAGGGGTATTCCGTGACCGGCAGCAGCTCCACATGGGTGTAGTGCATCTGCTTGCAGTAGTCGCGCAGACGCGGCGCGAGCGCGCGGTAGTTCGGATACACCTCGTCCGGCCCCTTCTGCCACGAGCCGAGATGCACCTCGTAGATGTTCATCGGCTTTCTCTGTCGGTTTGTGCGGCGGCGCGAGCGCAGCCACGACTCATCCGTCCACGCAAAGCCGCCCGTGTCCCATACCTTCGAGCCCGTGGCCGGGCCGGTTTCGGCATGGAAGGCGAAGGGGTCGGCCTTCATGCGCACGATCCCGTCCGCCCCCTCCACGGCGTATTTGTAGATGTCGCCGTGGGCAGCGGCCTCGTCCGTCACCGACCACACGCCGTTGATGTCGCGCGTCATGGGCTTTTCCGCCCAGCCGGTGAAATCGCCGCACAGCGCCACACGCCGGGCATTGGGGGCCCACACGCCAAAGCAATAGCCTTTTTCTGTTTTTCGGCAGCCGAAATGGCGCCACGCATCCACATTTATAATACTCATACCCTTATAATAAACGTTCGGCCAAAATATTGCAATACGTTTGACAGACCGGCGGGTATGGCTTTATAATCATGTCACAGGTATATCAGCTCTCCGGCGGACAGCTCAAAGGCCGTGCGCTCCATAACGGCGCCATCGACCACCTTCGTGTAGCGGCGGCTCTGGATGCGTCCGCGCACACACAGCCGTTCCCCCACGGCGCAGCCCGCCGCCTCGCGCGAGGACGCGCCCCACACGATCATGGGGATGTAATCGCTGCGGCTGTAGCGCCGGGGCACGGCGAGAATGATATCGCAGATCTCGCGTCCGAGCGGCGTTCGCCGCAGGATGGGCGGTTTGCACACCGCGCCGCAAAGCTCCACGCTGTTTTCATCCTCCGCGCCGCCCGGCTCGAGCACGCGGGCCAGCACCGTGATGACAAGCTTTGCGCCAACGCCGCTTTTGTTGTTAAACGAGCGCAGCTCGCCCCGCACGCAAACCCGCTCGCCGCGCCGCAGCGGGCAGACGGCCAGCAAGCTCTCGCGCACGACCACATTGATCGTATCCGCCGCACCGGACAGCCGACAGGCCGTGAGCGGAAAGGAATAAAAGCGGATGGAGCGGCTTTCGTGGGAGAACACCGGTGCGTCGGCCACCGTGCCGCACAGCCGGACGAGATTAACAACTTCCTCCATGGTAACACCTCGCAACTTTGATACAAAAACCTATGCACTGCTGGGAGGCAATTATGAACATTCAAGACATTCTGAAATACTGTGACCACACCCTGCTGCGTGTGGACGCGGGCGCGGATGAGATCCACACGCTTTGCGACGAGGCGATGAAATACGGCTGCGCCTCGGTGTGCATCCCGCCGTGCCATGTTCACGGCGCAAAAAGCTATGTGGGCGACCGCATGGCGGTCTGCACGGTCATCGGCTTCCCCAACGGCT
Organism: uncultured Oscillospiraceae bacterium; assembly: GCA_964426125.1. Classification (GTDB taxonomy): domain Bacteria; phylum Bacillota; class Clostridia; order Oscillospirales; family Oscillospiraceae; genus CAJOIG01. The sequence continues at coordinate 5,746 of CAYROZ010000012.1, read as the reverse complement.
ATATGACGCCCAAGGCCAAGGCCTTCGAGGCGCAGGACGCCATCCGCAACGGGGCCGACGAGATCGACATGGTCGCGAACATCGCCATGATCAAGGACGGCTGCTGGCAGGAGGTCTTTGAGGAGATCCGCCAGGTGCGTGAGTTCACAAAGGGCCATATCCTCAAGGTCATCATCGAAACCTGCCTGCTCGACGACATGGAAAAGCGCATGATGTGCTCCATCGTGTCCACCTCCGGCGCGGACTACATCAAAACCTCCACCGGCTTTTCCACCGGCGGCGCCACGCGCGAGGATGTGAAGCTTCTGCGCGAGTGCTGCGAGGCGAGCGTGAAGGTAAAGGCCGCCGGCGGCATCAAAACGCTCCAGGACGCGGAGGATTTCATCGCCCTGGGAGCCGAGAGACTCGGCACGAGCCGCCTGGTCAAGCTGGCCATCGAGATGGAAAAAGAAAACGCTTGACAAGCAGGCGTTTCAGTGGTATAGTTATCAAGCTAAAAAGCAGGACGCAGTGGTATCCGTCCTCGCCCGGCCGCCTTTATGCGAGCCGGTGCCGAAACCATCTATCTTCGTGATATGTGTGTTTTTGCACGGATACAGTCTGTCTGTATCCGTGTTTTTTTCGGGCTTCAGGAATCAGAAAATGGAGGTGCCATCCAATAGCCGCTATCAATCACCAACTCAATGAAGAGATCACCGCGCCGCAGGTCCGCCTCATCGGAGAGGACGGCAATCAGCTCGGCGTGATGACCGGCGAGGAAGCCATGCGCATCGCCGAGGAAAAGGAATACGATCTCGTGATGATCAACCCTTCCGCCAATCCCCCTGTCTGCAAGATCATGGACTACGGCAAATACCGCTTCGAGCAGGCCAAAAAGGAAAAGGAAGCGCGGAAGAATCAGCACGTTGTGGAAGTCAAGGAGATCCGTATGTCCCCCTCGATCGGCGACAACGACTTCATGGTCAAGCTGCGCAATGGCCAGAAATTCCTGCAGGAAGGCAACCGCCTGAAGGTCACGGTCCGCTTCCGCGGCCGCGAAATGGCGCACACCGACCTTGGCCGCGTGCTGCTGGAGCGTTTTGCCGCCCAGTGCGCCGACATTGCCACGCTCGACAAGGGCGCGAAGCTTGAAGGCCGGCTGATGACCGAATTTTTGTCCCCGAAGCCTCAGACCCCTGCGAAAAAGCAGCAAGAAAAAGCAAAGGAGATATAAGCAATGCCGAAACTGAAATCCCACAGCGGCGCCAAGAAGCGTTTCAGCCTGTCCAAGACCGGCAAGGTCAAGCGCGCTCACGCTTTCAAGAGCCATCTGCTCAACGGCCACGGTAAGACCACCAAGCGCAAGAGAGGCCTTCGCAAGGAAGCCTACGCCGACAAGACCAATGTCGATGCGATCAAGCGCATGATCCCGTACAAATAAGGAGGGCGAAGACGAATGGCTAGAGTTAAAGGCGCGATGATGACGCGCAAGAGAAGAAATAAGATCCTCGGCATGGCCCAGGGCTACTGGGGCAGCAAATCCCGTCACTTCAAGATGGCCAACCAGGCCGTCATGAAATCCCTGCGTTATGCTTACATTGGCCGCAAGCAGCGCAAGCGCGACTTCCGCAAGATGTGGATCACCCGCATCTCCGCCGCGTGCAAGCTCAACGGCATGAACTACTCCACCTTCATGCACGGCCTCAAGCTCGCCGGTATCGAGATGAACCGCAAGATGCTCTCCGAGACCGCGATCCACGACCCCGCCGCCTTCACCGCCCTGTGCGAGAAGGCCAAGGCCGCTCTTTAATTCCATCGCAAATCCTTGCCGCGCCGCAGCTTCTGCGGCGCGGTTTTGCGTTTGGCCCGGCGGCTCGATTGACAAAGCGCCGGGCGCTGGGTATACTTGTCTTATAATCACAACAATAGTTTACAGGAGCGAAAAAATGAGCGAAGAATGCACCCACAACTGCGAAAGCTGCGGCGTTGACTGCGAAAGCCGCGACCCGAAAAGCTTTTTGGAAAAGCCCAATGCCGGCAGCCGCGTGAAAAAGGTCATCGGCGTGATCTCCGGCAAGGGCGGCGTTGGCAAATCGAGCGTGACGAGTCTGCTGGCCGTGTCTCAGGCTCGGCGCGGCAAGTCCGTGGCCGTGCTGGATGCCGACGTCACCGGCCCGTCCATCCCCATGGCGTTTGGCGTGAACGCGCGTCCCACGGCGGATGAAACCGGCATCTGCCCGCCCCAGAGCGAGAGCGGCATCAAGGTCATGTCCATCAATCTGCTGCTGGAAAACGCCACCGACCCCGTCATCTGGCGCGGCCCGGTGATCGCCGGAACGGTCAAGCAGTTCTGGACCGACGTGGCCTGGGGCGATGTGGATTATATGTTCGTGGATATGCCTCCCGGCACGGGCGATGTGCCGCTGACGGTGTTCCAGTCCCTGCCGGTCGACGGCGTGGTGGTGGTCACAACGCCGCAGGACCTGGTGGGCATGATCGTGGAAAAGGCCGTGAACATGGCCAAAATGCTCAAGGTGCCCGTGCTCGGCATCGTGGAGAACATGGCGTGGCTGCAGTGCCCCTGCTGCGGGGAAAAGCTGCCCGTGTTCGGCGCAAGCCATGCCGACGAGCTCCGGGAAAAATTCGGCCTTGAAAACGTGGTCAGCCTGCCGCTCGACCCGAAGCTGGCCGCCGCGTGCGACCGCGGCGCCGTGGAGCTGGTGGACACCGCCCGCATCGACGACTTTGCCGACAAGCTGTAAAAAAACATATTGCAAAAAACAACACCGGCGGAGGCTAGCTCCGCCGGTGCTTTGCTTTTATTCGCCCGTTTCGCCGCTCACAAGGATCATCCGCCGCCCGATCGCGCGGCCTCTGCCGCAGCCGAAAGCGCCGCCTCGTCCCTCGCCCAGGCAACCAGCACATCCACCAGCTCCGCACCGGTATACAGCGGCGTTTCGGCAAACACCGTGTACTGATCGGTTTGCATCAGCACGCCGTCCATGCTGTCACACACCCAGATCTCCATGTTCCAGTCCGCCGCCTTGAGATAGAGTGAACGCTCCGCCTCGTCCAGCGGCAGCTCCGCCCGGTCCGCATAGCGCATATTCCAGCTTCCCATATCCGTCAACATTCCGGCCAGCAGCGGAAGCTCCATCGCAAGCGTGCCCTCCGGGGGCTGATAGTCCGCCGGATCGATCTCCACCGTGTCCCACTGCGAGTAGGCTCGGAAATCGCCCAGCGCGTTCCAATATGCCGTTCCGGTCACGGCGTCCGCCTCGGCCGCCTCGCCCACGATGTGCCAGCGCGCCAGCGGATGGCCCGCCGCGTCCGTGCAGCCGATGTAGCAGTCGCCCGCGTTATACATCGCCAGCCCCGTGTCCATATACGCGGCATCGGCAAAATTGACGCTCAGCGGACCCTGATGCATCGACCAGTCCGAGGCCATCCACCGCGCGACCGTGGTATCGGAGCAGTACCAATACGCCGCCTCGTTCGGGTCAAAATCTGCCGTGGCCGGGAACAGCAGGGAAAACAGCTGCTGCGACACGACCGGCATCGTGATCTCCTCGCCTATGACCGGTGCGCTCATGGCCGCGGCCCAGTACCACAGACTTTCCAGCATAAATGCGCTGTCGAGGCCGGTGTAGCAATCGATGGTGCCGTCCGCGCGGCGGACATAGATGTTATCCGTGTCGCTGCGGATATAGAGTTCATCGCCCGCCTTGCTCGTGATGGTGATCTGCGCATCGGGCATTTCCGCGAGTTCGACCGGGATATCATACTCCGCCGTCCAGCTATCCGTGCAGTGGACAACATCCGCAAAGGAGCAAAACATGGTAGGCACGCAGTTGTCGCGATAGGAAGCGGCCACGCTCTCGTCCGCGCAGTCGAGCGACACCGCCGCCCCATAGGAAAACGCGTCCAGCTCGTCATAGATGCGCCAGAGCGCATCGGAATACGCGCCGAGGATTTCCTCCGGCTGTGCCGCGGGCAGAGGTGGAGGTGTCTCCTCCGCCAAAATCGGCGTGGGTGTGGCCGTGGGCGGCAGCGCAGCCTCCGTCACAGGCGTCGTTTCCGGCCCCTCCCCGCCCGTGAAGGCGCAGCCCGCCGCGATGAGAGCCAGCATTAATGCCGCAATGCACAGAGGCACGGAGTTTTTCGGCTTTGCCAGCGAGCGGATGCGCTCGGCCAGCGCCGATTTGCCGCCGGTCATGGTAGTCGCGGCGCACAGCAGCGTGGCCGCGCCGGGCTTCACCGTGGCCAGGGCCAGCAGCGTGCGGCCATAGTCGTAGCGCCGGTCCTCGCCCAGGGCCTTCACAGTGCCCTCGTCGCAGCTGAGCTCGCAATCGCGCCGCGAAAGCGCCGCCGCCAGCCACACCAGCGGGTCAAACCACCACACCACAAGGCATACGCCCCGCACCAGCGCCCAGATGTGGTCGCCCTGCCGCCTGTGCGTCAGCTCATGCGCCACGACCTGCCGCGCCTGCTCGCCGTCGGAGGCCGCCTGCTCCGTCAGATAGATCGCAGGCTTTACAAGCCCGAACAAGCACGGGCTCGCCAGCCCCTGCGCCACATACACCGGCAGCGGCGAATCCACGGACAGTATCTCGCGGTTTCTGCGCAGCCGCCATGCCATGCGCAGGTTTACATAACAAAACCACGCGCCGGTCAGCGCCATGCCGCCGTACCACACCCAGCGCAGCACATCCAACGGCTCCACGCTGTCGCGCGCCACGGCATGCACCACCTCGCCGGTATCGGGCGCGCGCCCCATGGTCACGGGGTATTCCACCGTGACGCGCCGTTCGCTGGAATAGGCCTCGATCTGCTTTTCGAGGGGCGCGGCCACAGCCGCGGCCGAGACCGGCGCGGAAAACAGCGACACCGGCACCAGCAGCCGCAGCGCCACCAGGACCCACAGCGCATACTGCACCCGCGCGCGGATGCGCCCGCGCAGAATGACCCGCAGCAGCGTCAGCACAACGATCAAAACCGAGGAGCTGATCAGAATTTCAAGCATGGCTTTCCTCCTCCGCTTTTTTCAAAAGCGCATAAAGCTCGTCGATCTCCGACTGCGAAAGGCTGCGGTTTTGCAAAAGCGACGCCATCAAAAGCCCCGCACTGCCGCCGAAGGCCTTGTTGATGAGCCCATCGGCCTCCGCGCGCATCGCCTCGTCGCGGTCCACGGCGGGATAAATGCGCTTGGCGCGGCCGCCCGTTTCATAGCGCACAAGGCCCTTGGCCTCCATGCGGCTGACCATCGTGACAACCGTGCTTTTTGCCCAGCCGACCTCCTGGGCCATGGCGTGGACGATCTGCATGAGTGTGCGCGGCGACTCGGCCCAAAGGCACTCCATGATCTTCCACTCCCCGGCGTAAATCTGCTTATCCATCACTTCTTCGCCCCCAAATCGTTCTACAGCTGTAAACCAAATATACCACACAGGTTTACTGCTGTCAACCATTTTGCGCAAAAAAATTCCGGACGGGGCAAGCCCGTCCGGTGTGCGCTGCGATCAGTTCAGGTGATCTTTGTCGTTAAAGGCCTTGGCCTTTTCCTCGGCGGCGTCGTTCATGCTGCCGAACGCGCCCGCGCCAATGGTGCTGCCAGCCGAGCGGACATTGCCGCTCATGACCTGCTGCACGGCCTCGTTTTTCGATTCAATGGTCTCGGGGTGGAAGCCCATCACATTTTCCTTTTTCATGGCGATCGTCTCCTTTACTTTCTTGTTTTTTCTGGTTTTATCCTACCACGGCTCTTGCC
>CAYROZ010000011.1:0-24502 GCA_964426125.1 uncultured Oscillospiraceae bacterium | reverse complement strand
CGAGAATGTCGGCCTTGGAATCGGCCAGCACGCTGCGGCGCACGCGGTCGTCCCAGTAGTCATAGTGGGCAAAGCGGCGCAGACTTGCCTCCAGACCGCCGATGACCACCGGCAAACCGGGAAAGGCCTCGCGCGCGCGGTTTGCGTAAACGATCACGGCGCGGTCCGGGCGCAGACCGGCCTTTTTGCCGGGGGAATAGAAGTCCTCCGAGCGGCGGCGGCGCGCGGCGGTATAGTGCGCCACCATGGAATCGAGGTTTCCGGCGGAGATCATCACGCCGTAGTTCGGCCGCCCCATGGCGCGGAAGGCCTCCGCATCGTGCCACGCGGGCTGGGCCAGCATGGCCACGCGGTAGCCCTCGTGCTCCAAAAGCCGCCCGATCACAGCCGGGCCGAAGCTGGGGTGATCGACATAGGCATCGCCTGTGACCAGCAGGAAGTCGTAGTCCTGCCAGCCGCGGCGCAGCATATCCTCTTTTGAAACGGGGAGAAACCTTTGGCAGTCTGTCTTGGCGCTGTTGTGCGGTTCTGCCTTATTCCAATTTTCCATCGTACCACCCCGAAATCCCGTGATATTTGCACTGCACGCCCCGCGAGGTTATGCGCACGACGGATATCTCGTCGCCGGGGGAAAGCGGGATGCGGTAGTCCGTGCAGTCGTTTATCAGCCAAGTGCCGTCCGCTTCCTGGCGCAGAAGATTTTCTCGCAGCGTTTCCATCTCGTAGCCCGTGCGCAGATGGCGCACGCGAATGAACTCGTCGTCGCCGCCGAGCAGGGCCACGCGGTTGTCGCCATGGCGGATGTAGTAGTGCCGCTCGCTCTCGCGCTGGGCCTCCGGCACCCGGCGGGTGGGAAAGCGGTCATAGCTGATGCAGTCCATGGAGGGCAAAACCAGCGCGTTTAGCTGCCCGTCGTCCTTGAGCACACAGCCGCCGTCGATGCTGATGAGCTTTAAGTCGCGGTCGATGATCGGCTGGGCGCAGGTGATGCTGCCGCCGTAGAGCACCAGCGGCCAGTGGCCCACGATGGTCCATTTTTCGTGCGGCTCTGCGACAGTGCGGTATTCGTCCGTTTTCATGCAGGCGAACGCGCCCTGCCGGGGCAGATATGCGCTGTGGACGAAGATATAGTCGTCCGTTTCGATGATATGCGGCAGCGCGCGCAGGAAATCAAATTCCGGCACGAAGGCCTCCTTCACGGCGCGCTTGGCCGCGTCCAGATCCATGTCCGGGGCGATGGGGATACCGAGGGCGTGGAGCATCTGGGCGATCAGTCCGTCGCCCCAGCCGCGGTTTTTGCCCACGAGATACTGGATGTACCACTCATCCATTTTCGCGTCCGGCTCGTTGTCGCAGAAATCCTGCCAGAAGTCGCAGTTGCCGCAGACGACCTGCACGTCGTACTGCTCGACGAGCGCCATGATATACCGCAGGGTGCCGAGCGGGTCGGGGCCCTTTTCCAGCATATCGCCCACGATGATGAGCGTGTCGTCCGGGCCGAAGGCGGCCTTTTGCAAAACGCCCTTTAGGTAGTCAAGCTGGCCGTGGATGTCCGAGACGGCCAGAATGCGCCGGCCGGCGGGGAGGGACAGACGCTTTACCACCGGGGGCTCGTGCAGGCGCGTTAAGATGGTGCGCGAATACTGCCGGTGGCTCACGGCAGATACCAGATCGCGGGGCGGATGTCCATTTCCATCAGCCACAGGTCGCCGCCCACGCCCTGCACGCTCTGCAAGGTGCGGAAGCCGCAGCGCTCGTAAAAGCCGATGGCCTCGGTGTTCGTCTGGGAAACGTGCAGCCGCAGCTTTTCATAGCCGCGCGCGCGGAAGTAGCTCACGGCGTGGCCGAGCAGCTGGATGCCGAGACGGCGGCGGCGATACGCCTGCTCGCAGAAGATCAGACTGATCCAGCCGGCCTTTTCCTGCGCGGCTCTCTCGCGGTCAAGCTCGATCAGACCCACGAACTCGCCGCCGCAGCGCATCTGCACGAGCTGCTGCGGGTCAAGCGCGGCATGCGTTTTGGCCATGGCGAGATACACGCTTTCGTTGAAGCCGGCCAGATCGCCGTGGCTTGCGCGCCAGGTTTCGGCGTAGCAGCGGGTGTAAAGCGCGGCCTCGGCGCTCGGGTCGAGGGGGTCAAAAACGGCGTTGTCCGTGTCCTCGTTGCCGCCGGTCTCCTTGCGCCACCATACCTGGCGGGCAAAGGTGCTGGCCTCATCGGTCAGATGGCGGTTGTCGTTATAATACTCGATGGTGAATTTTCCGTTTTCGTAGTGCAGCAGATGCACGGCGGTGTTGTCGCCGTGGGGCACCTGGATGACCTGCTCGGAGGAAAGGCCCATCAGATGGCACAAAAGCGCGCGGATGGCCATGCCGTGGGAGAAGGCGGCGATGGTTTGGCCGTCGTGCTTTTCGGCCAGCTCCGTCAGCACCGTTACCATGCGCTCGACCACAGCGCCGAAGTGCTCGCTGCCGGGCACCTGATAGCGCTCGGGGTCACGCGCGAACAGCTCCATCTGCTCCGGCCAGTCGCGGCTGAGATTGCCCCAGGGAACGTCCTCCCACACGCCCACGTTGATCTCGCGCAGCCGCGGGTCAGTTTGGATGGTGAGCTCGGGGTGATATTTCAAAATGGCGCTGGCGGTGCTTTGCGTGCGGATGAGGTCGGAGGAATACAGCGCGTCGATGGGCGTTTCGCGGAAGCGCTCGGCCAGCAGCGCGATCTGGCTGCGGCCCAGCGGCGTGATGAGGGCGTTGTACTGGCCCTGGGCGCGGCGGTAGAGGTTGCCCTCGGCCTCGGCGTGTCGGATGAGGTAGATGTTTGTCATAAGAAAAAGCCTGCCTTGTATGCGTTTTCTTTCTATTGTATAATAAGCGGAGAACTTTCGCAAGGAGGCACAGCCATGAAAAATGAGCGGAGGGGCGTTGTGGTCTGCGGCGCGTACGGCATGAACAACGCCGGGGACGACGCCGTTTTGCGCTCGATCGTGCAGTCGGCGCGGGATTTTGACGGCGAAATGCCTATTTGCGTTTTGGGCCGCCGGGGGAAAAAAACCGCCCAGCGCTTCGGCGTACAGGCGGCGGGACGGCTGCAGGTTTTCCGGTGGCTGCGCGCGATGGGGCGGGCAAAGCTGTTCATCCTTGGCGGCGGCAGTCTTCTGCAAACGGCCACCAGCCGCCGCAGTCTGTGGTATTATCTCGCGGTCACGCGCCTGGCAAAGAAAATGGGCTGCGCCGTGATGCTGTACGGCAGCGGTGTGGGGCCTGTGCGGCAGGAAAAGGAGAGCGCGCGCTGCGCGCGGGTTTTGAACGAATGTGCCGATGCGATAACACTGCGCGATGAAAAAAGCGCCCGCACGCTGGAGCGCTGGGGCGTGGCAAAGCCGCGCGTCGTTCTGGCGGCGGATCCGGCTTTTGCGCTCTCCCCGGCGGACGGCGAGCGGGAAAAGAGCATCGGCTTTGCCCTGCGGCCCTGGCCGGAGCTGGATGGAAAGATAGCGGATTTTGCCCGCGCGGTACGCTATGCCTACGAGACCTATGCGCTCACGCCGGTGTTTTTTGCTCTCGCGCCGGAGGACGCGGCCGTGGCGCGGCGCGTGATGGCGGCGGCGGGGAATGTGCCCTGCCGGATGTATTCCGATGCGCGGCTGCTCGGACGCATGAGCGCGGTGGTGTCCATGCGGCTGCACGGACTGATCTTTGCCGTGGTCGGCGGCGCGGGCTGCGCCGGTGTGAGCTACGATGTGAAGGTTTCGTCCTTCTGCCGGGAAAACGGATTGCCCTGCTCGCTGCTTGGCGATGTCACGGCGCAGGGCCTGTGCGCGCTGATCGACCGCGCCGTGCACGCGGATGTGGAAGCGCTGGGCGAGCGGCGGGAACGGCTGCGCCGCGCCGAACGGGCCAACGCCGAGGTCATGTGGGAACTTTTAAGCCGATAAAACGTCAAAAAAGGAAGGCCGAGGCCTTCCTTTTTCATCGCCCGCCCTGCCGTGGGGGCCGATATGCAACCTGCACGATTCGGCAGGTGGGTCGCCTCATGGCTGGTTCCGTGCTTCCAACGTCCGGCAAAGCCGGGAGGCCTGCGCTCCGCAGCCGTATATGGCGTCCCTTATTAGAAATGTGGGTCCAATCGTACCCTTGAAACCACGAACAGGGCAGGTTTCACTTATAATATATGCGTCAGTCGTCGAAAATTTCCTCGTCGTCCGCGGCGAAAAGATTTTCCATGTAGTAGTTGTAAACGCGCTCGAGCTCCTGATCGTCGTCCACGGATTCAAAGCTCTCCTCGCCGTCCTGCTCCACCACGCGCAGCAGGATCAGACCGTAATCCGGGTCGTCCTCGCTCATGTCGGCGGGCAGAAAGACCATGTATTCCTGGCCATCGAGCTGGAAAGTGTCCAGGTGCTCCAGTTCAAACTCGTTGCCCTCGTCGTCCACGATGTTGATGTAGCTGGCGCCGAATTCTTCGTCCATGTGGGATACCTCCGCAGTTGTAGTGGACTCATTGTACCCCATGTGCGTCCGGATTTCAAGACCCCAACTGCGCCAAAAGTGCCAGCGCCTCGGCGTAGTCCGCCGCGTGGATGCCGGCGCAGGCCTGCGCCCGCTCGCCGGGCGGGAGCAACGAGGTTTGCGTGCTTGAAACAAGCACCGGCTCGCGCCGGTTCGGCAGCCGGTACACGCACACCACGCCGCCGCGGTCGCGCAGCAGATATTCGCTTTGCGCGCTCGCGTTCACTTCCAGCGCGCCGATGTCCGCCAGCGTGGCCACGAGACACAAAACCGCCACAACGGCCAGTGCCGCGCAGAAAAAGACCTTCAGCTTTGCTCCCAGATGCATGATGTGCTCGCCTCCTCTGGGGACAGTATGCCCGTTCGGCGCGCGGATGATACCGCCGGGCGGCGCTATGGAACGGTTTTTGCATCTTTCGATTATTTTTCAAAATAGGGGGTGCAAACGCGCGCATTTGTGCTATAATAACAGACTAGATAAATGTCCGAAGCGCTTTTTGGGCGCGCAGTCAAACATTCGGAGGAAACATTTTGAACAGCATTCGAGATCTTTTTCTGAAAATATATAATTTCTTCCACCAGCGAAAGGTGCGCCGCGCGCTGCGAACGGCCGAGTCCGTGGCGGACACGGTGGCGTTCGGCGTGGGCGCGGTTTTGCGCACGGTCGTGCGCATCGTGGCAACGGTGCTGCTGGTGTTCGTAACCACGGGGCTTCTGTGCGTTTCCATTTTCGCGGTGTATGTGAAAACCTGCATGACCGAGGGACTGGATGTTTCGCTGGAGGAAATGTCGCTGAGTCTGTCGAGCACGATCTGGTATGAGGATTCCGACGGCGTGTGGCACGAGATGACGAAGCTTTACAGCGACGAAAACCGCACCTGGGTGGAGCTGGAGAACATCCCGCTGGATCTGCAGCACGCCGCTGTGGCCATCGAGGACAAGCGCTTTTACGAGCACAAGGGCGTGGACTGGTACCGCACGTCGGGCGCGTTTGTGAACATGTTCGTGGGCATGAACAACACCTTCGGCGGCTCCACGCTGACCCAGCAGCTCATTAAAAACCTCACGGAATACGACGATGTGACCGTGCAGCGAAAGCTGCTGGAGATCTTCCGCGCGCTCGAATTCGAAAAGAAATACACCAAGGACGAGATCATGACGTGGTACCTCAACGAGATCTATCTCGGCGAGGGCTGCTACGGCGTGGGCGCGGCGGCAAAGGTATACTTCAACAAAAACGTGTGGGAGCTGAGTTTGGCCGAGTGCGCCACGCTGGTGGGCATCACGAACAACCCCTCGGCCTACGATCCCTACATCTATCCCGAAAACTGCCGGAGCCGGCGCGACACCATTTTGCGCCAGATGTATGAGCAGGACTACATCACCTACGAGGAATATGCGCAGGCCGTGGCCACGGAGATCGTGCTTGACCACAGCGAAAGCGTGAACTCCTCCGCCGGTGTTTACACCTGGTACGAGGAAATGATCATCCGCGACGCCATCGCGGATCTCGCGGCGGACAAGAACGTTTCCACCACGGTGGCCTCTCGTCTGCTGTATTCCGGCGGCTACAACATCTACGCCTGCGTGGATATGCGCATCCAGAACATTCTGGACAGCTACTTTGAAAACCTGTCCAATCTGCCGCGCGCATACCGCGCATCCAGCCAGCAGCTTCGCGCGGCTATGGTCATCATCGAGCCGTCCACCGGCGACATCGTCGGCATCGGCGGCGACGTGGGCGAGAAAAACTCGAACATGCTCCTGAACCTTGCCACCATGGCCAAGCGACCGCCCGGATCGTCGTTTAAGCCGCTGGCGGTGTATTCGCCCGCCATCGACACCGGCGTGATCAACCAGAACACCACCTTCAACGACGCGGCGGGGCTCAAGCTCAAGGGTACGAGCTGGTTCCCGCGCAACTCCGGCGGCTACGGCGGCGTTATGACCGTGCGCAACGCGCTGGTGCAGTCGAAAAACACCGTGGCGGCCCAGATACTCGACGCCATCGGCCTGGCCACAAGCTGGGATTATCTGACCAACCACTACGGCATCACCTCCCTGGTTTGGGAGGGCACGCGCGAGGATGGCTCGGCCTACACGGACTATGCCTATGCGCCGCTGTCGCTGGGGCAGCTGTCCGAGGGCATCACCGTGCGCGAGATGGCGCAGGCCTATACCGCGTTTGTAAACGGCGGCGTGATGAGCTATGGCCGCAGCTACTCCGTGATCACCGATCAGGACGGCAATCTGGTCTACGATAACGTAACGCGCACCATCAATGCCCTCAAGCCGAACACGGCGGCGAATATGTGCCAGATGCTGCAGGCGGCCGTTGCCAGCGGCACCGGCTATGAGGCCCGCATCAGCCAGACGGCCGTGGGCGGCAAGACCGGCACGACCGACAGCGATAAGGACCGCTACTTCACCGGCATCACCATGTACTACACCGCGGCGGTGTGGACGGGCTATGAGGTGCCGGAAAAGATGTACTTCTCCGGAAACCCCGCCTGCCAGATCTTCCGGACCATCATGTCGCAGGTGCTCAGCGGCTACAGCTACTGGAATTTCCCGGCGGCCACCATCAACGCCGCAAGCCTGCAGGGTGCGGGAGAGGAAGAAACGGAAGAGACCGAAGAAACCGAAGAGACGCCGACGCCCACGCCGGATGTCACACCGGAACCCACACCGGAACCCACGCCGGAACCCACATCGGAGCCCACGCCGGTGCCTACCCCGGCGCCCACGCCGGAGCCTACGCCGGAACCCACACCGGAACCCACGCCGGAGCCTACGCCGGAACCCCCGGCGCCTACACCGGAACCCCCGGCGCCAACGCCGGAACCCCCGGCGGAAACTACGCCCCCCACGGTGGAAGGCGCGTGAGCGGAGCGGAAGGTGCCGCGCTCTAAAAAAGTTACAATTTTTCATCCTTGTGATTCCCCGTTTTCCAACACCACAATCCATTGTGGTAACAGTGAAAACGGGGAATTTTTTGTGGAATATTGCCAATGGCGAACGGTTGACAGCTTGGAAACAACGTGTTACAATTTGGTAACATTAAAATCAAATGGAGGCATATCTCTATGGCTGATTCCAAAACTGCGGCTTTGAAATACAAGGGCCATCCCCTGCGCCGGAAGGACAATCTGATCTATTTCGGCTCGATGGCGGATAAATACATCATCATGCTTCAGATCCTCGACACCAAGAAGATCAAGGATCTTGACGTGGCCACAAAGGTCTCCGTGCAGCTTCAGCTGACCGATCCCGATCTGAAAAGCCGCGACCGCGTGGTGAAAAAGAGCGAGAAGGACAGCCTGTATGCGGCGATGGACGTGGCGTCCGTGTGGCTTGACCGCGCGCTGGCTACCCGCTGAGTTTTTTGCCATGCAGTACAGAAAGATAAAAACCGCGCTCGGGCGCATCCTGCTGGTGTGCATGATCGCGGCCCTGCTGACTCCGGCGGCCCTGGCCGATTCCGGCAGTGTGACGGCGGATTATCTGAACGTTCGCGCCTCGGCCTCGTCCAGTGCCGCGCTGGCCGGTGTTTTGCCCAAGGGCGCCACGGTGACCATTCTGGAAACGCTGGACGGCTGGTATAAGATCCAGTCCAACGGCATCACGGGCTATGTCAGCTCCGCCTACATAAGCACGGACGGCAGCACGTCGTCGTCCGGCAGCACGTCGTCGTCCGGCAGCTCCTCGGTGTCCGGCAGCGCGAAGATCAACGCCTACACCGTGAACATCCGCTCCGGCGCAGGCACCGACTCGTCTGTCATTGCCAATGTCGGCAAGGGCACGGCCGTGACCGTCACAGGGGTCGAGGGCGACTGGTACAAGGTGGAGTATAAGGGCCAGACGGCCTATGTGAAAAAGGACTATGTGACGCTCGACAGCGAAAGTTCCAGCTCTGGTTCCGGCTCCAGTTCCAGCTCCAGCCAGACCGGCACCATCAACGCAAGCTATGTGCGTCTGCGCTCCGGCGCGTCGCTGAGTGCGTCGATCCTCAAAACGCTCGATAAGGGCGCGCAGATGACCGTGACGGGCGAGAGCGGCGACTGGTACAAGGTCAGCTATAACGGCACGGACGGCTATGTTTACAAAACCTATCTGACCGTTTCCGGCAGCTCGTCATCCAGTTCGAGCTCCACTTCGGAGAAAACCGGCACCATCAACGCGACCTACGTTCGCTTCCGCTCCGGCGCGTCCACCAGCTCCTCCATTCTCACCACCTTCCCCAAGGGGGCGAGCGTGACCGTTTCGGCCACGGAGGGCGATTGGTATAAGGCCAGCTACAACGGCCAGACGGGCTATGTTTACAAAACCTATGTGACGGTCGCGGGCGAGAGCAGCGCGAGCAGCACCACGGAGAAGGTGGAGTCTGCCTCCGGCACCGGCACCATCCGCGGCAGCTATGTGCGTGTGCGCTCCGGCGCGTCCACCAGCTCCTCCATTCTGGCCACAGTGCACACCGGCACCACCATGACCATCACCGGCACCACCGGCGAATGGTATCAGGTCAGCTACAACGGCCAAACCGGCTATGTTTACAAAAGCTATCTGGTCGATTCGGCCAGCTCGTCGTCCGGTTCCGGGACCTCCTCCAGCGCGGGCGAGGCCATCGTGGCAAAGGCGAAGGAATATCTGGGCGTGCCCTATGTTTACGGCGGTACCTCGCCCTCCGGCTTTGACTGCTCGGGTCTGGTGTACTATGTTTACAAGCAGCTGGGCTATTCCCTTTACCGCACGGCCACGGCGCAGTATCGCAACGGTACCTATGTTGAGCGCAGCAATCTGCAGGCCGGCGACATCCTCATCTTCTACAACAGCGGCATGACGGGCATCGGCCACGCCGGTATCTACATCGGCGACAACCAGTTCATCCACGCCTCCTCCGGCGGCGGAAAGGTGCAGATCAACAAGCTTTCCGAAAGCTACTACAACAGCCACTATTACGGCGCGCGCCGCGTAGTGGGTTAAAAAACAAATCAAGCGGCATGGTTCACGCCATGCCGCTTTTTTGTCTGCCGAAAACCACGCGCCTAACGCGTGGTTTTCGCGATACAAAAAAATCCCCCTGTGCCGTGAAAAGCACAGGGGGAATCGTTTTGTTCGGAGAGTTTACCGCAGCGTGCAAAGGGCCACGGCGGTGTCCGCCGCGAGGGCGGCATTGTTATACACGAGCTGGATGTTGCTGTCGAGACTGTCGCCGCCGGTCAGTTCCTTGACCTTGGCCAGCAGGAAAGGTGTGGTGGCCTTGCCGTGGATGCCCTGCTCCTTCGCCTCGGCGATGGCGGTGTCGATGGCGGTGTTGATGACGGCGGGATCCATGGAGTATTCCTCGGGGATGGGGTTGGTGACGAGCATACCGCCCTCGAGCCCCAGCGCGCGCTTGACATGGAACGCGCGGGCCAGCTCCTCGGCGCTGTCGAGCCGGTAATCCACGCCGAAGCCGGACGAGCGCGTGTAGAAGGCGGGCAGCTCCTCGGTCCGGTAGCCGATCACGGGCACGCCCTTGGTTTCCAGATACTCAAGCGTGAGGCCGAGGTCGAGAATGGATTTCGCGCCCGCGCAGATGACCATCACGGGCGTGTGGGCCAGCTCCTCCAGGTCGGCGGAGATGTCCATGGTGGTCTCCGCGCCGCGATGCACGCCGCCGATGCCGCCGGTGGCGAAGATCTCGATGCCGGCCATGGCCGCGATCATCATGGTCGTGGTCACGGTGGTGGCGCCGTCGGCGCCCTTGGCCACCAGAATGGGCAGGTCGCGGCGGCTGGCCTTGGTCACGCCGCTGCCAGTTTTGCCGAGATAGTCGATCTCCTCGGGCGTAAGTCCGGCCTTCAGGCGGCCGCCGATGATGGCGATGGTCGCGGGCTCGGCTCCATGCTCGCGGATGATCTTTTCCACGTTCAGCGCCGTTTCCACATTCTGCGGATAGGGCATGCCGTGGGAGATGATGGTCGATTCAAGCGCCACAACGGGTTTTCCGTTGGCCAGTGCCTCGCGCACGGGCGCGCTTATATCCAGATATTCGTTCACTTGACGCACCTCACTTGTGATTTTATAATGGAAGTCGGATGTCAAAGGCTCGCGGCCCAGATGACGCCGAGAAGGAAAAGGATCTGTATCGCCAAAATGACGGGCAGACCCACGGAAAAGCGCGGCTTGCGCGTTTTGTGGCGAAACGAGAGCATCCCGCCGATCGCGCCAACGCTGCCGCCGAGAACGGCCACGAGAAGCAGCGTGAGTTCCGGTATGCGCTGTCCGCCGTGTTTGGCGCGGTGCTTGTCGATGCCGAACAGAGCGAGCGCCAGCAGGTTGATGATATAAAAATAGGCCAATACGAGCTGAAAAACATCCATGCGACAATTATACCCTGAATATTTCGGAAGGTCAACACCATGAAAACACACAAGCTTTATTACGACGATGCCTACACCCGCGCGTTCGATGCGCGTGTTGTGTCCTGCGAGCCGGAGGGCGAGCGCTGGCGCTGCGTGCTGGATGCGAGCGCCTTTTTCCCCACGGAGGGCGGCCAGAGCGCCGATACCGGCACCATCGGCGGCGTGCGCGTGGCCGATGTGGTCGAGCGCGAGGGCGTTTTGTACCACAGGACCGAGGGGCCTTTGCCCGTGGGCGAGATGGTGCATGGCGAGATCGAATGGCCGGAGCGGCTGCGCAAGATGCAGAGCCACACGGCGGAGCACATCCTCTCCGGCATCTTCTACCGGCGCTTTGGCTATGAAAACGTGGGCTTTCATCTGGCGGACTGCGGCTTCGTGTTCGACACGAGCGGCGAGCTGGACGAGACGGCGCTTTCCGAGGCCGAGCGCGAGGCCAATGAGATCCTCTGGCGCAATGTGCCGGTGCGGGCGTGGTTTCCGGGGCCGGAGGAGCTTTCGGCGCTGCACTACCGCAGCAAGCTGGACCTGACGGAAAACGTGCGCCTGGTGCAGATCGGGGAGGTGGACCTCTGCGCGTGCTGCGCGCCGCACGTGGCGAGT
Source organism: uncultured Oscillospiraceae bacterium (assembly GCA_964426125.1). Taxonomy (GTDB): domain Bacteria; phylum Bacillota; class Clostridia; order Oscillospirales; family Oscillospiraceae; genus CAJOIG01. Next base: position 12,984 of record CAYROZ010000011.1, on the reverse strand, counting down.
ACCGGCGAGATCGGCATGGTGAAGCTGCTCGACGCCGTGCGCCATCGCGGCGGGATGCGCATCCGGGCCAAGGCCGGCAATGACGCGCTGGAGGAGTTTTGCGCGCGCATCGCGGCGGCGGAGAGCGTGTCGCGGCTTTTGTCCGTGCCGCAGGAGGCCATTGCCTCGGGCGTGCAGCGGCTGATGGATGAGCGCGACGGGCTGAAGGAAAAGCTGGCGGCGGCGCAGGAGGCGCTTTTGCAGCGCTGGATCGCGGAGCTCCAGCCCACGGACGGGCATATGCTGCTGTTTGCCGACTGCGATATGGACGGTCTGCGCGCATTGTGCAATGCGGGCGTGCCGCTTTGCGGCGGGGTGTGCGCGGCCTTTACCGGACAGGACGGCGACTGGCGCTTTGTGATGGCCAGCCGCACGCAGGACACGCGCGCGTTTTTCGCCTCCGTGCGCGAGACGATCGCGGCCCGCGGCGGCGGAAAGGCGGAGATGATCTCCGGCTCCTCAAAGGCCGCGCGTGCGCAGATCGAGGCGTGCTTCGGCGCATGAAACGAGACGGTTTACGCCGGAGAATATATGTGTTAAAATGCAGACAAACGGGAAATGAGAGGGGGCGAGGCGATGGCGATCGTGGATAAAAGCTGGCTGCGCGGCAAAACGGTCTCCGTGATCGGACTGGTGAAAAACGCGGGCAAGACCACCACGCTGAACGCCCTGCTGGATGAAATATACGCCGACGGCACGCTGCGCTGCCCGGCGCTTACGAGCATCGGCCGCGACGGCGAGAGCACGGACGTGGTAACGGGCACCTATAAGCCCGGCATCGAGCTGCGTGAAGGAACGCTCGTGGCCACGGCGTCGGAGCTTTTGCGCCTGGGCGATTTCACGCGCGAGATCCTGGCCTCGACCGGTGTGAGCACGCCGATGGGCGAGGTGTATATCGTCCGGGCACGCTCCGGCGGCGCGGTACAGCTGGGCGGCCCGTCCATGACGGGGCAGCTGAAGGCGCTGAAAAAGGATTTCTTCGCCCTCGGGGCCGACTGCGTGCTCATCGACGGCGCGGCGGGGCGGCGCTCGCTGGGTGCGGCCAGCGTGGCCGATGGGGCCATTTTATGCTCGGGCGCGGGCCTTGACCGCAGCATGGAGCGCGTGGCGGAGGAAACGGCCTTTGTGGCAAATCTCATGCGCCTGCCGCTGTATGAGGGCGAGGACGAGGCCATCGAACTGACCGGCGCGGTGACGGACAGCGTTATCGTTTCGCTTTTGCAGCGCGGGCGGGAGCTTGCCGGCAAAACGGTGGTGACGGACGACGCTTCAAAGCTGCTGTTTTCCGCAGCCAACTATGCAAAGCTCACGCGCCTTGGCGCGCGCATGACCCTGCGCGAGCGCACGCGGCTGCTGGCCGTGGCGGTCAATCCCGTGGCGGTGCGCGGCTGGCGCTTTGACGGCGCGGCGTTTCGCCGGGCGGTGCAGGACCGGCTGGATGTGCCGGTGATCAATGTGATGGAGGGACAGGGATGATAAGCCGCGAGCTTTGCCGGGCGACCGGCCTGCAATACATTCTCGATTCGCTCGAGCCGCTCACGCCCTTCGGCGAGGCGCTGTGCCGCAAGCCGGAGCTGTATGAGGACGAGGGCGCGCTTTGCGCGGAGCTGGAGCGCGTGCGCGCGCTGATGGCGTATGACGGTCTGGCTGCGCTCACGGCGGCGATGGACCGGCCGATGATGTGCATCAAAGACCTGCGCGGCAGCCTCGGGCGCTGCGCGGGCGGCGGAACGCTTACGCTTTTGGAGCTGTTTGAGCTGAAAGGACTGCTGCTGGCGCTGGGCGAGATCGCGCCGATCTACTATGCCCATTGCCCGCTGGCGGGGCTGGACTTTTCAAACAGCGCTCCGGCGCTTGCGATCCTGGATCCCAAGGGCGAGCGGCGCCGCAGCTTCACCATCGAGGACGCGGCCACCCCGGCCATGTTTGCCATCCGGCGGCAAAAGCGCGCCGTGGAGGCGGAGCTATATAAAACGCAGGACGAGGCACGCCGGGCTGAGCTGCGCCTGGAGCGCGACCGCGTGTGCGCCGAGGAGGATGCCGAGGAGCGGGCCATCTGCGGCGCGCTGGGCGAGGCGCTGCGGCCGTATTGTTCGGCGCTTGAATCGGACTGCGAGGCCGTGGGGCGGCTTGATCTGCTGCTGCGCAAGGCCGCGATGGGCGCGCGCTGGGGCGCGGTCACGCCGGAGGTCCGCGAGGGCGATATCGCCTTTGAACAGATGACAAATCCGGCCATCTGTGCCTCCGTGGCGGAGCATGGCGGGCATTTTGTGCCGGTGTCCATCGCGCTCGGGCGCGGCGCGGCGGTCATCACTGGCGCGAACATGGGCGGCAAGACCGTGGCGCTGAAAACGCTGGCGCTGAACGTGCTTCTGGCCATGGCGGGCTACCCCGTGTGTGCGCAAAGCGGGGCGCTGCCGATGGTGGGGTCGCTGCTGTTTTTGTCCGGCGACGCGGAGAAAACGGAAAAGGGCCTGTCCTCCTTTGGCGGGGAGGTCGTGCGTCTGCGCGATGCGCTGCGGGCCCACCGGCCGGATGCGCTGCTGCTTTTGGATGAGCCGGCGCGCGGCACCAACCCCGATGAGGGCGCGGCCATCGTGCGCGGCATGGTGGAGTATCTCAACGCCCAGCCGGGCTTTGCCGTGGTGGCCACACACTACGACGGCGTCTCCGAGCGCGCAGGGCGGCACTATCGCATCGTGGGTCTGCGCGACATGGACCCGGATGAGGTGCGGCGGGAGCTGGCGGCCTCGGGCGCGCCGGGACCGGAGATCATCGCCCGCCACATGGACTACGGTTTGTATGCGTGCGACCCGGCGGACGCCTGCCCGCGGGAGGCGCTGGATATCTGCCGGCTGCTCGGTATGCCGGAGGAAGTGATGGCGCGCATCGAGCGCTTTTACGAGTGAGGGGCCCGGTGCTGTGGTTTTTGCCTGTACGCCGTGTCGTTTTTTATGGAAAACGCTCAATAAGTTTGCATTGACGTTGATAAATTTTTGTCATATAATACAGATGAGAGAAAAGAAAGAGGGCAAGCTATGCCCTGCGGAAAAACTTTATATCGATTCAATAGAGGCGCGGAGGCTATGGTAATCCCATGGGATGAAGGGAGTCTCCGCCGAAAGCGGCGCAGGCCGCTTGGGCGCAGGGAGACACATGGCTCTGCGACTGTCGTATGGACATACGGTGCGCTATTGCTTACGGCCGCTCGGCGGCTGTATGCAGGGCGCGCTTTTGTTTTTTGTGAAAAACAGAAAAAGAAAGAGCATAAAATTAATAAAATATAACTGTGTATGGAGGAGATACCAATGGCTGAAGAAAAAATCACTTCCCTCATCCGTGTCCGCATGGGCGCGGAGGACGCGCATTACGGCGGCAATCTGGTGGACGGCGCGCACATGGTGCATCTGTTCGGCGACGTGGCCACCGAGATCCTCATCAAATACGACGGCGATGAGGGCCTGTTCTGTGCGTACGACAACGTGGAATTCCTCGCGCCCACCTATGCCGGCGACTACATCGAGGCCTACGGCGAGCTGGAAGTGGCGGGCAATTCCTCCCGCAAGATGCACTTCGAGGCCCGCAAGGTCATCCAGTCCCGTCCCGACATCTCTCCCAGCGCCGCTGAGGTGCTCGATCCGCCCGTGGTCGTCTGCCGGGCGCATGGCACCTGCGTGACGCCGAAGGAAGCCCAGCGCTTCGAGCACTGAGGACCGCGCCATGGAAAAACTCATCATCACCGCCGCCATCTGCGGCGCTGAGGTCACCAAGGCGCAGAACGAATTCGTTCCCTACACGGTCGAGGAAATGGTGGCGGAGTCCCGCCGCGCGTATGACGCGGGCGCGGCCATTCTGCACATTCACGTCCGGCAGGACGACGGCACCCCCACGCAGGATCGCGAACGCTTCCGCGTGGTGATGGACGCCATCCGCGCCGAGCTTCCCGATGTGATCATGATCCCGTCCACCGGCGGCGCTGTGGGCATGAGCCCGGAGGAGCGTTTGCAGGCCACGGAGCTGTTCCCGGAGATGGCCACGCTTGACTGCGGCACCTGCAACTTCGGCGACGAGATCTTCGACAACACCATGCCCACGATGCGTGCGTTCGGCAAGCGCATGATCGAAAACGGCATCAAGCCGGAGTATGAATGCTTTGAAATGGGCCACCTTGACACCATCCTCACGATGGCGAAGAAAGGCGAGGTCCCGGGTGCGCCGATGCAGTTCAATTTCGTCCTGAACGTGGCCGGCTGCACTCCGTTCACGCCGAAGAATCTGGCCTGGCTGGTCGATGCCATCCCCGCCGGGTCCACCTGGACTGGCACCGGCGTTGGCCGCGCGGCGTTCCCCATGGCCGCCACCACCATCGTTATGGGCGGCAATGTGCGCGTTGGCTTTGAGGATAACATCTATCTCGGCCGCGGCGAAAAGGCCCGCTCCAACGGCGAGCTTGTGGAAAAGGTCGTGCGCATCAGCCGCGAGCTTGGCCGCGACATCGCTTCGAGCGCCGAGGCCCGCCAGATCCTCAGTCTGCCCACACCGGCGTGGCTGAAGTAACGAGCGGCACAAAAGCAAGGAGACAATCCCTCAGTCTCGGCTCGAGCGCTGCCAGCTCCCTTTGCACAAGGGAGTCTTGGACGGCCCCGCCAAGCGCGAACGACTACCAAGCCCAGCGCCCCCCTTGTGCAAAGTGGGGACAGAAATGCGACAGCATTTCAGGGGCGATTGACATCGCAGCGATCCACCCCACCGCAAGACCCTGTTTTCAACAGGCGCAACTACTTATTGTATGGAGGAAATGAAAAATGGCTGAACTGAAAGGCAATAAATACGGCACCCACCGCGTCATCGAGCCGAAGGGCGTTTTGACCCAGGCTGCCTGGAAGATCGATAACGACATGACCAAACGCTACTCCAACGAGATCATCGTGGATGTCAGCTCTCTGAACATCGACTCCGCGTCCTTCACGCAGATCTCCGAGGCCTGCGGCCATGACGTGCAGAAGATCGGCGAAATGATCAAGGGCATCGTGGCCGAACGCGGCAAGCAGCAGAACCCCGTGACCGGCTCCGGCGGCATGTTCATCGGCACCGTCGCCTACATCGGCGAGGATCTGGCCGACCGCGACCTCAAGGTCGGCGACAAGATCGCCTCGCTCGTGTCCCTGTCGCTCACGCCGCTGCGCATCGACGAGATCATCGCCATCCATCCGGAGATCGACCGCGTGGACATCAAGGGCCAGGCCGTTTTGTTTGAGACCGGCCTGTATGCAAAGCTGCCCGACGATATGACCGAGGCGCTGGCTCTGGCCGCGCTGGACGTGGCCGGTGCGCCCGCGCAGGCCCGCAAGCTGCCCAAGGAGGGCGACAGCGTGCTCATTCTCGGCGCCAACGGCAAGTCCGGCGTTCTGTGCGCGTGGGAAGCGCTGAAAAAGGTTGGCCCGAACGGCAAGGTCGTGGGCGTTGTGCGCAATCCCAAGCAGGTGGCGGGTCTGGAAGAGCTCGGCGTTTACACCGACGTGGTCGTGGCCGACTGCACCAAGCCCGTGGAAGTTCTCGATGCGGCGCTGGCCGCCAACGACGGCAAGGAATACGACATCTCCATCTGCTGCGTGAACATCGAGTCGTGCGAAATGAGCGCCATCCTGCCCGTGCATGACGACGGTCTGGTCTACTTCTTCTCCATGGCCACCTCCTTCACCAAGGCGGCGCTGGGCGCCGAGGGCTGCGGCAAGGACGTGAACATGATCGTGGGCAACGGCTACACGAAGAATCACGCCGAGATCACGCTGGATGTCCTGCGCGAAAACCCGAAGATCCGCAAGCTGTTTGACGAAAAGTACGTCTGAGTCCCTGGCGTTTTCCCATATATTCATTGAAATTGAAAAAAGGAGCTTAATGCTATGAAAACCCGCAACGGACTTTTTGCTGATGTTCCCGAGGAAAAATGGAATGACTGGCACTGGCAGGTAGCCAACCGTGCCACCACGCTGGAGGACCTGGAGCGCTATGGCATCCGTCTGACCGAGGCGGAACGTCAGGGCGTGCGCGACACGCTGGGCAAGCTGCGCATGGCCGTCACGCCGTATTATCTCTCCCTCATCAATCTGGACGATCCCCTTGACCCCATCCGCAAGCAGGCCATCCCCACCGAGGCGGAGCTGTATTATGCCCCCTATGAGGATGCCGACCCCCTGCACGAGGATGTGGACAGCCCCTGCCCGGGCCTTACGCACCGCTATCCCGACCGCGTGCTGCTTCTGATCACGGACCAGTGCTCCATGTACTGCCGCCACTGCACGCGCCGCCGCTTTGCCGGCCAGTGCGACTCCGAAGTGCCCATGGCGCAGATCGAAAAGTGCATCGATTATGTCCGCCACCATCCCGAAGTGCGCGACGTTCTGCTGTCCGGCGGCGACTGCCTGATGGTCGAGGACGCCGAGCTTGAGCACATCATCTCCGAGCTGCGCGCGATCCCCCACGTGGAGATCGTTCGTCTCGGCAGCCGCACGCCGGTCGTGTGCCCGCAGCGCATCACGCCGGAGCTGTGCAATATGCTGAAGAAATATCACCCCGTTTGGCTCAACACCCACTACAACCATCCCGACGAGATCACCCCCGAAGCCGCCAAGGCCTGCGGTATGCTGGCCGATGCCGGTGTGCCTCTGGGCAACCAGAGCGTGCTGCTCGCCGGCGTGAACGACTGCGTGTTTGTGATGAAAAAGCTGGTCAACGCGCTGGTGCGGATGCGTGTGCGCCCGTACTACATCTACTGCTGCGATCCCAGCCTTGGCCTCAGCCACTTCCGCACGCCGGTTTCCAAGGGCATCGAGATCATGGAAGCGCTGCGCGGCCATACCTCCGGCTACTGCATCCCCACCTTCGTGGTCGATGCGCCGGGCGGCGGCGGCAAAACGCCGGTCATGCCGAACTACGTCATCTCTCAGACCCCGCGCAAGGTCGTTTTGCGCAACTTCGAGGGCGTTATCACCACCTACACCGAGCCCGAGCACTATGAAAACAAGTGCAACTGCCCGGTTTGCCGCGGCGAGGAAACGCCTGTCAACCCGCTCACCGGTGTGGCAAAGCTCGCCCACGGCGTGGAGCAGCGCTACATGGAGCCGGACGATATGCTCCGGCGCGACCGCAAAAAACAGCGCGACCTGGAGGCCGCTCAGGCCTGATTCAAAGGGGCGGCCCCGTGCCGCCCCATCCATGATGTAAGGAGTAAATTCACTATGAGCAAAATCGGACTCAATCAGGTCCTCGTCGATCAGGCCCGTGCTTCCGCTGCCCACATTGCCGACGATACTCAGGTGTTTGTGGACAGCCACACCACGGTAACGGTCGAGCGTGCGGTCTGCCGGCTGCTCGGCATTGACGGCGTGAACGAAGTCGAAGTGCCGATGCCGAATATTGTGGTCGATCACCTGCTGGAAAAGGGCCTGCTCGGCAAGGGCGCGGCCTGGGCGCTGGGCAATGCCGTGTGCGCCACGGGTCTGGGCCTGCAGGAAATTGCCGAGGGCATCTCCCGCGGCGAGATCGATCTTTCCACGCTGTCCGTGCATACGGACGCGGAGATCCACGCCGCCATCGACCCCGTTGCGCGGGCGATGTGCGACCGCATCAAAAACAACCGCGCCACGCGAAACGCCATGCTGGAATCCTACGGCGGCGACAAGGAGGGCCCGTACCTCTATCTCATCGTGGCCACCGGCAACATCTATGAGGACGTGACCCAGGCGCAGGCGGCGGCCCGCCAGGGTGCGGACGTTGTGGCCGTGATCCGTACCACGGGCCAGAGCCTTCTGGACTATGTGCCCTACGGCGCGACCACCGAGGGCTTCGGCGGCACCTACGCCACGCAGGAAAACTTCCGCATCATGCGCAAGGCGCTCGACGAGGTCGGTGAGGAACAGCATCGCTACATCCGTCTTTGCAACTACTGCTCGGGCCTTTGTATGCCGGAGATCGCCGCCATGGGCGCGATGGAGCGTCTGGATATGATGCTCAACGACGCGCTTTACGGCATCCTGTTCCGCGACATCAATATGCAGCGCACGCTGTGCGACCAGTTCTTCTCGCGGCTGATCAACTCCTATGCCGGCGTTATCATCAACACCGGTGAGGACAACTATCTGACAACGGACGATGCCTATCTGGCCGCCCATACTGTGCTGGCCAGCCAGTTCATCAACGAGCAGTTCGCCTATCGCGCGCATCTGCCGGCCGAGCAGATGGGTCTGGGCCACGCGTTTGAGATGGACCCGCAGCTGGAAAACGGCTTCCTTTACGAGCTGGCGCAGGCGCAGCAGGCGCGCGAGATCTTCCCCAAGGCGCCGCTGAAATATATGCCGCCCACAAAATTCATGACGGGCGACATCTTCCGCGGCAACGTCCAGGATGCGCTGTTTAACATGGTCACCATCATGACGCACCAGAAAGTGCATCTGCTCGGTATGCTCACGGAGGCCATCCACACGCCGTTTATGTCCGACCGCGCGCTCTCCATCGAAAACGCGGAATATATCTTCCGCACGATGGCCGATCTGGGCGATGAGATCGAATTTAAAAAGGGCGGCAAGATCCAGACCCGCGCAGCCGAGGTTTTGGAAAAGGCAGCGGAGCTGCTCAAGCAGATCGAGCAGACCGGCCTGTTTGCCACGCTCGAGCAGGGCATTTTCGCCGACATCAAGCGTCCGCGCGACGGCGGCAAGGGCCTTGCCGGTGTGTGCGACAAGCAGGACGGCTACTATAACCCGTTCGTTGACATGATGGTCAGCGATCTGGAAGGAGGAAACATGGCATGAGCGGCGGACTTTACAATCTCCATCGCGAGCACATCGACACCACGCTCGATCTCAAGGCCATCAAGCCCTATGGCGACACCATGAACGATGGCAAGGTGCAGACCTCCTTCACGCTGCCGGTGCCCCAGGGCGATGAGGCCACCGAGGCGGCCAAGCAGCTGGCGCAGAAAATGGGTCTGCAGGACCCGAACGTGGCCATCTCCAAGGCGCTGGACGAAAACTTCACCTTCTTCGTCGTTTACGGCAGCTGTGTTCACACCATCAACTACGAGGATATCCATGTCGATAAGGTCGAGGAGCCGACCATGGATATGCACGAGATCGATGAGTACATCAAAGAGCATTTCGGCCGCAAGATCGTGATCGTCGGCGCGTCCACGGGCACCGATGCCCACACCGTCGGCATCGACGCGATCATGAACCGCAAGGGCTTCGCAGGCCACTATGGTCTGGAGCGCTACGAGATGATCGAGGCGCTGAACATGGGCGCGCAGGTCACGAACGAGGAGTTCGTGAAAAAGGCAGTCGAGATGAACGCCGATGCGCTGCTGGTCAGCCAGACCGTCACGCAGAAGGATATCCACATCCAAAACCTCACGGAGCTGATCGAGCTTCTGGAGGCCGAGGGTCTGCGCGAGCGCTTCATCGTTTGCTGCGGCGGCCCGCGCATCACCTACGAGCTTGCCAAGGAGCTGGGCTACGACGCCGGCTTCGGCGCGGGCAAGTTCGCGGAGGATAACGCCACGTTCATCGTGACCGAAATGGTCAAACGCGGCATGAAGTAAGCTTTGCAACAACAAAAATCCGAGGGAGCATTCCCTCGGATTTTTTGTTTATTGCACGGAGAAGATGGCCGCGCTGTCGTAGTGCAGGCGATGACTTGTGGGGCGGGACGCATTTTTTTGAGAAAAAATCGAAAAAAAGATTGACCTGCGGGAAACACGGGTTTATAATTATGCCATATATAGTGAATATATATTCAAACCATTCGGAAAGGAGCCGTTATGCTGAAGCCAAAGAAGCTCTATCCCGGCGCCACCATCGGCGTTGTGTCGCCGGCCAGTCCGTCGGAGTGCCCGTCGGAGCTGCCGCGCGCGAAGTTCTTTTGGGAAAGCATGGGCTTTCACGTTGTATTCGGCGAGCACGTCGATCTGCGAAAGGGCTTTGTGGCGGCCTCGGAGACCGAACGCGCCGCCGACATAAACGCCATGTTTGCAAACCCGGCCATCGACGCGGTGTGCTGCACGCGCGGCGGCTATGGCAGCGCGCAGATCATCCGCCATCTGGATTTTGATACGATCGGGCAGAACCCGAAAATATTCACCGGCTTTTCCGACATCACCTCGCTGCATTTGGCCATCGGGAAATACACCGGGCTCGTTACCTTCCATGGCCCCGGCTTCTCCCGCTTTAACCCGGAGGATCTGACGGAGTACACCAAGGAGTGGTTTTTCAAGGCGCTCATGGGCGACGGGCCGCTGGGCGCGATCCCGCTGGCGGACGAGAAAAAGTGGCTGCACACCATCACGGAAGGCGTGGCGGAGGGCGAGCTTGTGGGCGGCAATCTGACGCTTTTGTGTGCGAGCATGGGAACGCCCTTCCAGCCGGACACGGCGGGCAAGGTGCTGTTCATCGAGGATGTGGACACGGAGCCGTGGATGATCGACCACGCGATGAGCCATCTGCGAAATGCCGGTGTGCTGGACGGCGTAGCGGCGGTGGTCATCGGCGAGTGTGAAAACTGCGTGCCCTACGACTACAAGCCCGGCTATCTTTCGGATGTGCATGTGGAAGAGGTTTTTGAATATTATCTCAAAAATCTGGGTATTCCGGTCATGTATGGGCTGCCGCTGGGCCACACGAGCGACATGGCTACGCTGCCGCTGGGCACGCGCGTGAGACTCGACAGCAAAAACAAGATATTCACCGTTTTGGAAAACGGCGTGATATAAACGGATTTTTTGATATTCTTTAGGTTAGGAGAACCGATCATGAAAAAAGCACTTATCTTCCTGCTGGCAGCGGTGATGCTGCTTGGCGTGTGCGCCGGATGCGGCGCGCAAAGCGAAACGGGCGAAGCGGCTCCGGCTGCTGCGGCGAACGACGAAGAGCTCATCTTCCGCGTGGCCATCAGCAGCGGCTATGACACGCTCAACTTCTTCTCCACGGAGTCGGCCCTGGTGTACGACTTCCTCAACTTCTGCTACGACTCGCTCATCGCCTATGACGACGACTACAATGCCATCCCCCGTCTGGCCGAGAGCTGGGACGTGAGCGATGACGGTTTGGACTGGACGTTCCATCTGCGCTCCGACGCCGTGTTCAACGATGGCGAGCCGGTCACCTCCGCGGACGTGAAGTGGACGTTTGAAAACGCGGTGGACAGCTATATGTACTCCCTGCACGCCGGCGGCATCGAGTCCATCGAGTGCCCGGACGACTACACGGTGATCTTCCACTGCGATGCGCCGAAGCCCGATATGCTCTACCAGATCATCCCCATCCTGCCCGAGCACGTCTGGGGCGAGCTCGACGACATCTTCTCCTACGAGCCGACGGAGCTCGTTGGCTCCGGCCCGTTCATCTACGATGCCTCCCGCAGCTCCAACGGCAACATCGCCTTTGTGAAAAACGAGAACTACTGGGGCCAGAAGCCCAATGTGGATGTGCTTGTGTTCACGCCCTACGACAACTACGACACCATGGCTCAGGCCATGCAGCTGGGCGAAGTGGACGCCTGCTACGAGCTGGAAAAGACCCAGTACGATACCCTGTCCGCCGGGTCCGACAGCTATGTGCAGATCCACGAGGGCTTCAACGAGGAGCATCTGGCCTTCAATATGCTCAACGACGTGACCTCCGATCCCGTCATCCGCTACGCGGTGGACTACTGCCTTGACCGCGAGCAGGCCATCGAAATGGGCTACAGCACCCTCGGCCAGGTGGCCTACGGCATGGTGAACAACCCCGGCTACATCTACACGCCCGACGACGATATCTTCCGCCCGTTCAGCACGGACAAGGCCAACGAGCTTCTCGACGAGGCCGGCTACCTTGACACCGACGGCGACGGCATCCGCGAGCGCGACGGCGAGCCCATCAGCCTTGAGCTCATCACGGCCGCGGAGCGCAGCTCCTGGCAGTCCGCCATCGTGAATATGCTCATCACCAACTGCGCCGAGGCCGGCATCGAGATCACCTGGACCAGCATGGAAAAGGTGACCATGTGGGATACCTGCTACGACGGCAACCCCGATTGGCAGCTGAATCTGGACGGTTGGGGCGGCGACGCCGATCCCGGCTGTATCCTGTGCATCTTCCAGGATTGGGAGGTCGCGGGCTACTCCGGCTCCGGCTATGCCAATCCCGAATTTGACGAGGCCTATGCGGCGGTTTACGACACCGTGGACGAGGCCGAGCGCGCCGCGGCCATTGAGGAATGCCAGCGCATTCTGTATGTTGACTGCCCCTACAGCATCATCTGCTACGACCAGAGCGTGGAGGCCATTTCCACCCGCTGGACGGGTTACAACACCAACAACGTCGGTCTGTTCGGCAACGAGCGCATCGATACCTACCTGAATGTGAAACCCGCCTGATCGACCCTTAAAAATACGGATGCGCCGTGCGGCATGACCGGCGGCGCATCGTCCCATTTTTCCACCCCGGAGGTGACGGAGCTTGACTGTGCGCATCCTTAAAAAGCTGCTGTTTGCGTGCATTACCATTTTGTTCGTGGTAGCGTTTAACTTTTTCCTGTTTCGCATCATGCCCGGCGACGCGGAGACCATCGTGGCCAAAAGCACCACCTCGCAGGCCGTGAAAGACCGTCTGCTGGCCGAGGCCGGACTGGATAAGCCCGTTTTGGTGCAGTTCGGCATCTATATGAAGGACCTGCTCACGGGCGATTTCGGCGAGGCGTTCAACACCTACGACGGCAAGCAGGACGTGCTGGCCATCATTGCCGGACGCATCCCGAACACCGTGATATTGCTGCTGGCGGCGGAGGTGATCGCCATCGTGCTGGGACTGCTGGTGGGCATCGTGTGCGCGTGGAAGCGCGGCACGGCGCTGGACACGGGGCTTTTGTCCGGGTCGCTGGTTTTGTATTCCATGCCGACATTCTGGTTTGCCA
>CAYROZ010000010.1:0-24797 GCA_964426125.1 uncultured Oscillospiraceae bacterium | reverse complement strand
CCCGCGCCGCCGCACGGGCAAACACTGAAAAATCCGACCGCGGAGATAAATGAACAGGTCCAGCAAAAACGGACAATAGCCAAAAAACACCCCCTGTGCAGGTTCTTGCGCAAGGGGTGCTTTGTTCGTTTTGGCGTATTTCGCCTTCTTCACTCTCTGTGAGCCGATTTATAATACTTCCAATAAGGGATCGCAAAGGAGATAAATGCGATCAAATACAGCACAAACAAAATGCTGAAGACGACCAGCAAACCATGGCTGAAGGGCGTTTCGATCAGGCTCTGATGGATCATTTGCGGGATGATGATCAGAAAGAAGATCACCAGAAGGGGGATCAGACGGCCTCTGAAAACGCGCTTCATCATATCGAAGCGGGAGGCGTCATCGCAGAAGATCTCCTCGCTTCCGTCCATTTCGGAAGCGCTCTTGCGAAAATAGCTGTAGCCTACATAATCCTGCAAGTATTCCCAGCCGCAATCGCTGAACATTTTCACATATTCTTCCTTGTGGGCGATCCCGTCCGGATTGTAATCCAGCTGGTAAACAACATCCTCCGGAACGCATCTTTCAAAATGATAAACGCAAAACCCGGATACCCGGACAAATTTCCAGCCCTTTTTGTGCTGCTCGGTCAGATAGGCTTCCTCCTTTTTCCACTCGGGAACCGAGAAAAACCGCAGCTCTTTTTTCGTATCTTTCATGTCACCTTGCCTCCGTCATGCTTTTATACAAGCGTTCGATCCGCTTCATTTCCAGCTCCAGCACCTCGGTGCCAAGCGCCGTGATGCCGTATATTTTGCGCTTGTCCTCTTCCCTTACAAATCGGATAAGACCGTCCTTTTCCATTTTGGACAGACTGCCGTATAACGTTCCCGGCGTGATTTTTATTTCCCCGTTCGTCAGCGCCTCTGTTTTTTTAACGATGCCATATCCGTGCGTTTCTTCTCTCAGGCACAGCAGAATATAAAACCCCGTTTCCGTCATCGGTACATATACTTTTTTGATGTGAGCGTCCATGTTGCCTCCTTGTAGAGCAGTGCGATGTATCGCACTTCGATATATAACGTAGCACAACGAAATGGGATTGTCAAGAGCAAAAAAATAACCGCCCGCTTTCCAAAACCGGAAGGCGGGCGGCGGAGCATTTTCACAGGGTGTATTTGGCGGTGTATTCGTCGTAGTAGCGGTTGAAGCAGCCGGTGCGCAGCTCCTTGAGGCTGTCGAGATATTCGTGGGGGTCGAAAAGACCGGAGCCGTCCAGCTCGATGACCGCCACGGCGAGATTGGAGCAGTGGTCGGACACGCGCTCGTAGTTGGTGACGATGTCGTTGAACACGAAGCCGTTTGCCAGCGTGCATTCGCCGGTTTGCAGACGGCGGATGTGGTGCAGCTTCAGCTCGTCGCAGAGGTTGTCGATCAGCTCCTCGAGCGGCTCGACATGATAGGCGGTGTCCAGATCGTTCGACTCAAAGGCGCGCAGCGCAAGCTCGATGCATTCCGAAACCGCGCCGCCGAGCACGCGCAGCTCGTTCACGGCGGCCTCGGAGAAGCTGATCTTTTTCTCGTGCAGCTCCTGCGCGGCCTCGGCAATGTTCACGGCGTGGTCGGAGATGCGTTCCAGGTCGCCGATGGCGTGCAGGAAGCGGGACACATCCGCCGTTTGGCGGCTGTCCAGCTCCAGCGATGTGATGCGGATGAGATAGCTGCCGAGCTTGTCCTCGTAGCGGTCAACGATGTTTTCATGCTCCTGCACCGAGCGGTAGCCCTCCGCGGAAAAATCGCGCAGAAGGGAGATGGCGTTGAAGATGTTCTCGCGCGAAACATCCGCCATGGAGTAAACGGCCTCGCGGCAGTGCTCGATGGCGATGGTGGGGTTGGCCAGAAAACGCTCCTCGAGCGGCGGGATGACGTGCTCCTGCTCCGAGCCCTTTTCCGGGAACAGCCGGGCCAGCAGCTTTTCCAGCGGCTTTAAAAGCGGCAGAAGCAGCAGCACGGCCGCCGCGCGGTAAAGCGAGTTGAGCACGGCGAGGGAAACGGCGGTCATCGTGACGTTCATGAAGGAGAAGTGGAACAGCGCCTCGAACAGATAAAACAGTCCGCCCACGACGATCGCGCCGTAGATGCTGATGGACAGATACGACCAGGCCGAGCGCTTGGCGGCGGTGTTGGCACCCATGGCGGACAGCAGCACCGGCACGGACGCGCCGATGGCGATGCCGATCGTTACAGGGAAGGCAACGGAAAAATCGATCGCGCCGGTCACGGCCAGTGCCTGCAAAAGACCCACGGCGGACGAGCAGCTTTGCAGGATCGCCGTGATGGCGGCGCCCGCGAGCAGGCCCAGCAGGGGATTGGAGAAGTGGGTCATCACGGCGGTAAAGGCCTCGCTGTCCTTCAGCGGGGCGACGGCGTCGCCCATGGCGCCGATGCCGAACATCAAAACGGCAAAGCCCAGCATGATGTCGCCGATGTGGATGGTGGTCTGCTTTTTGCAGAACATCCGCAGAATGATGCCCGTCACGGCCACAAGGCCCGTGAGCGTGTCGGTGGAGATGAGACTGACCCAGCCGCTGCCGCCGGAGATGTTGGACAGGCAGATGACCCAGCCGGTGATGCTCGTGCCGATGAACGAGCCCATGATCACGCTGATGGCCTGGCGCAGCTTCATCATGCCGGAGTTGACAAAACCCACGACCATCACGCTCGTGGCAGAGGAGGATTGGATAACGGCGGTGACGCCTGTGCCGAGCAGCACGCCCTTGACGGGGGTGCTCGAAAGGCGGTAAAGCACCAGCTCCAGCTGGTTGCCGGCAACTTTCTTCAGTCCCTCGCCCATCAGGCTCATGCCGAACAGAAACAGGGCTACGCCGGCAAGCAGGGCGATCAAATTGGCAATGGTCAAAGCGTTGATCCTCCTTAGCGAATATCGTAGGCGGCGAACAGACCGTCGCGCAGCGCCTGAAGCAGACGTCCAGGGCGGCGGCAGTCGCCGATCACGGCGGTGTTGGGGTGGGCGCGCAGAAGCTCCGAAAGCTCCGAGCGCTTCGGCTGCATACCCACGGCGTATAGAACGGTGTCCGCCTCCAGCTCCACGCGCCGTCCGTTGCGCGCGCGGTAGGCCACGCCGCCGGGGCGGACCTCCGTGCAGCGAACGGAGGTGCGGATCGTCACATTGGAGGGCATCGCCCGCTCAATGGCCTCGTGCTGGGTGGGATAAGCGTCGCGCGCCCAGGCGCGGTCGGCCTCCAGAATGGTTATTTCGCGTCCGTCTGTACGGGCCAGATGCATCGCGCATTCAACGCCCGTCAGTCCGCCGCCCACGATCACAACGCGCTGCCCGACCGCATCGGGGTTGGCGTAGGCCCAAAGCGCGTGGTGGGCAAAAACGGCCAGACCCGGAATGGGCGAGAGCGTCGGCGCGGCGCCGATGGCGAGGATCACGGCGTCCGGCGCATAGGACTCGATGTACTCGCGCCCCACGGCCACGCCCGTGCACAGCTCCACGCCGGACGCACCGATGCGGGCGATCAGACTGTCGCGCAAACGGCGCAGATCGGCCTTGCTTTCGTTTTCCGCGCTCATGCGCAGAAGACCGCCGATGCGCTTTTCCTTTTCGACCAGCCGCACGCGATGGCCGCGTTCGGCAGCGGTGAGGGCGGCATACATTCCGGCTGGGCCTGCGCCCACGACCAGAACCTTTTTCGGGATGGACACCGGCTCGATGCGGGCCAGTCTTGCCTCGCGGCGCGCGCGGGGGTTGGCCGCGCACTGAAACGGCTCGTTCGGCATGGCGTCCGGCGCGCACAAGCCGCAGCGCAGGCACGGGACGATCTCCCCTTCGCGCAGCTCCGCCGTTTTGCGGACGAAAAACGGGTCGGCGAGCAGCTGACGGCTCATGGCGATCAGATCGCACTGGCCGGCCAGTATGGCGTTTTCCGCCTGGCGCGGGTCGTTGAAGCCGCCGCCGGCGGCCACGCTGATGTGCAGTGCGGCCTTGAATTTCTCGCACAGCGGCAAAATCAGACCGTGGTCGTCATATTCCGAGCTTTGGAAGGCGGGCGTTACAACGACCATATCGAGCTCCGGCTCGATCATGGCGCAGAAGGCGGCCAGCTCCCCGGCGTTGTCATCGCCGCAGCAGATGTCCGCCGCCACGACCACGTTTTCGCCAACGGCGCTTCGCAGCGAGCGCAGGACGGCCAGCGCGCGGCGCACGGGATCGTCGGCCGAGAGGTCGTAAAGACCGGACAGAAGGATCATTCGGCAGCCCATGTCCACGGCGGATTTTGCCGTTTGGCACATGGCGGCGGTGTCGGCGCGGCCCGCGCCGCTGTCCAGCTGGCAGTGGCAGGCGGCCACACAGCCGTGGCAGGAGATGGCCTCGGCCAGGATCATGGTGTCCTCGCGCTCGTAAGCGGAGCCCGGCGCGGCGATGGACTGCGACAGCGTCACGGCGGAAACGCCGCCGCGCGACAGAAGCTCGCAGTTGTCGATGAGCGCCTGCACGGCCTCGCCGGAACGGATGGACGGGCGGGAGGGCGGCTCGAGCGCCAGCACGCGGTTTTTGAAAAACACGCCGCGTATTTCCAGTGGCGCAAATATATGCGGATATTTCATAGCAAAATCTCCGTTTCCTAAGATGAAACAATCACATTTACCCAGTATCATTATACCATAGAGCGGCGGAAATGGAAGCAAAAAAACAACGAAAAAACACATTATCCGTCGCGAGCGGGAGCGTTTGGCGGTTGCACCTTTCGTCGTAAAGTGGTATAGTTTACTATGTATTTCTATGCGGGATGGCAGTACGTGTTATGGTTTTGAACATCATACTCTACATAATTGCCGGGCTGGGCGCGGGTGTCGCGACCGGCTTTTCCGGCATATCTGCCGCCGTTATCGTAACGCCGATCCTGGTCACCTTCTGCGGTTTTGATGCCTACGAGGCCACGGCCATCGCCATGATCTCAGACGTGATCGCCTCGGCTGCCACCGCCATCAGCTTCGGCCGCCACGGCAACATCCGCTTCAAGTCCGATACCTGGATCCTGATGGGCACGATCCTGTGCTTCACGATGGTGGGCAGCTGGGTGGCCACCTACGTTCCCAGCCCCGCGCTCGGGGGACTGACCATCATCACCTCGTTTTTGATGGGGCTGAAATTCCTCGTGTTCCCGCAGAACAGTCTCAGCAAGCTGCTCGGCGAGCAGTCGCGCCGCGAGATCCTTCTGGAAACGATCTTTGTCGGCATGGCCATCGGCGCGGTCGCGGGCTTTGCCGGCGCAGGCGGCGGCGAGATGACGCTCATTGCGCTCACGACCATTCTTGGCTACGAGATCAAAGAGGCCGTGGGCACCGGCGTTTTCGTCATGACGTTCATCGCGCTCGTCGGCGGCGTCAGCCATGTGGTCGGGCTTGGCTATATGCCCGATCTTGCGGCCATGATCATTTGCGTGGCGGGCAACTTCCTCGGCGCGATCGTGGCCTCCGGCATTGCCAACCGCAGCTCCTCGCGCACGCTCAACCGCATCATCGGCTGGATGCTGACGATCCTGGGCGTCATCATGATCTTCTCGAAATTCGTCCTCGGGATGGGTTCGTGAGATATAAACCGTAAAAAAACAAAATCCTCATACATCGCTTAAAAAGGAGAAGACATTATGAGTGGACCGAAATTTCCCCATCTGATGCAGCCGCTGACCATCCGCGGCTTCACGCTGAAAAACCGCATGGCGGCATCCAACTCCCTGCCCCATTTCCTGCAGGGACCGGAGACCTATCCGGCGGAGAGCGTCATCGAGCACTATGCCAACAAGGCGCGCTCGGCCTCCATCGTAACCTGCATGGGCATCAACAACTTCACCCGCGGCAAGCAGCTG
Source organism: uncultured Oscillospiraceae bacterium (assembly GCA_964426125.1). Taxonomy (GTDB): domain Bacteria; phylum Bacillota; class Clostridia; order Oscillospirales; family Oscillospiraceae; genus CAJOIG01. The sequence goes on along the minus strand of CAYROZ010000010.1, from coordinate 18,918 downwards.
CCCATGGATCTCGATTTCGGCCACTTCCCCGATTACGACCTTTACGACACCAACAGCCAGAACTATCTGCTCCAGCTCACGGACAACATCCATTTCCATGACTCTCTGGCCTGCATGGCCATCTTTGTCGGCCCGCCCAGCGCCTACCCGCTGATGGTGCCCAAGGGCCAGCAGGGCGAGCGCCGCAGCGTGTTTGAGCAGACCAAGGATCTCAATGCCCCGCCCCCCGCGGAGTTTGACATCGAGCTCATCCCCGGCCACAACGACCCCAGCTGGTACACCGAGGAGCAGCTGGACAAGATCGCCGACTCCTACGCCGAGCAGTGCGGCATTTTGAAAATGCTCGACTTCGACATGGTGTCCATCCATATGTGCTACCGCGCGAACCTGCCGGCGAAGTTCTTCTCCCCGCTGACGAACGACCGCACGGACGGCTACGGCGGCAGCCTTGAAAACCGCATGAAATTCCCGCTGATGTGCCTGGAACGCATCCGCCAGAAGGTGGGCAAAAACTTCCTCATCGAGATCGAGTGGAGCGCCGAGGATGCCGAGGGCGGCTACACGCTGGCCGACTCCGCCGCCTTCCTCAACGAGGCGAAGAAATACATCGACATCGTGCAGCTGCGTGCGCCCGATGTGGACGCCGCGCACCCCACCAGCTTCGAGCTGCAGGAAACGCCGTTTTTGCACTACGGCGAGTACATGAAGAAAAATGTCCCCGGCCTTGTCATCGGCGTGATCGCCGGCTTCCATTATCCCGCCACCTGCGAAAAGGCGCTGGCGGAGGGCAAGGCGGACATCATCTACGCCGCGCGTGCCTTTGTGTCCAACCCCAACTATGGCCAGCTGGTCATGGAAGGCCGTGACGACGACATCGTCCCCTGCCTGCGCTGCAACAAGTGCCATGGCCGCGGCGAGCATGACCCCTTCGTGTCCGTCTGCTCCGTCAACCCCACCATCGGCATCGAGCACCGGCTGAATAAGCTCGTCAAGCCTGTTGGCCGTCTGAAAAAAGTCGCGGTCATCGGCGGCGGCCCGGCGGCCATGCGCTGCGCCCTGTGGCTGAAAGAGCGCGGCCATACGCCCGTGCTGTTCGAGGCGTCCGATCGTCTCGGCGGCCAGATCGTCCACGCGGACTACGCCGACTTCAAGTGGACGCTGCGCGACTTTAAAAACTGGTGCATCTACCAGCTCGACAAGCAGGGCATCGAGGTGCGCCTGAATACCATGGCCACCCCCGAGATGATCGCGGCGGAGAACTTCGACGCCGTCGTGGCCGCCACCGGCGCGGATATGCTCACGCTGCCCATCCCCGGCGCGGATCCCGAAAAGCTCACCTACGCCCTGGAGGCCTTTGCCCATCCCGAAGCGCTCGGCGAGAAGATCGTCGTCATCGGCGGCGGCGAGGTCGGCGTGGAAACGGCGCTGTATCTGGCCAAAAAGGGCCACGACACCACCGTGGTCGAAATGCGCGACCGCCTGTCCGCCGACTCCACGGCCATCCACTACTACGAGATGTTCCAGGCCGCCTGGGAGGCCGAGCCCAATTTCCACGGCGTCACCGGCGTCAAGGTCGCCCGCATCGAGCCCGATGCCGTTGTCTACACCGACAAAGACGGCGCCGAGCACTCCCTCCCCGCCGATTCCGTCGTCATGTGCGCCGGCCGTGTCCCCCGCAAAGACCAGGCCATGGCCTTCTACGGCTGCACCCCCGAATTCTACATGATCGGCGACTGCAAAAAACCCGCCAGCGTGCAGCAGGCCATGCGGCAGGCGTATGCCGTCGCTATGCGCATCTAACACTTGGCTTGATCTTTTCGCGCAGAACATCGCCGGCTCGGCTCGACGTATACACGATACGCCTTCGCCTCGCCGTCTTCCTTCTGCACGAAAATCTCTGCGCCAAGGGGATTGATCTTTTCGCGCGATACTGCGCCGCGTCGTCAGAACCGACTACGCTATGACTCGCCTCCGCGTATACGCGAAGGCTTGCCCGCTCCGGCGGTTCTTCCTCTTCAACCGCAATCCGCTTTGCTTGGTTTGCGGTTGATTGGGTTCTTTCTGTTTCGAAAACTTATAAAACCCCAAAGGGCTGCTGCAAAATATTTGCAGCAGCCCTTAAATCATTCCAATCGTCCCGAAGGGACACATCAACCGCGCCAAAGGCGCGATATCATCCGGAGGAGCCGGATTTCATATTGCGAAGCAATATTTCACCCGTGCGAAGCACGGATATCATCAAACTCCTCGCGTACGGTTTGCAGCAGCGCCTTGTCTGCCAGCAGCTCCAGCGCCGTGCCGGTCATCGCGCGCACGGCGGCGTGGAGCGCCCAGTGTGCCTCGGGCCCGTCCACGACCTCGAGCGCCTGCTGCGTGTGGATGTGCACCGGTGCGCCCGGCGGCGCGATCTCCATGTACAGCGTCGGGCACACATGGCTTACGTTGCCGATATCGGACGAGCCGGACAGCGGCCCCGGCCGGTCGATGGTGTAGTCCGGCTCCAGCCCCTGCGCGCGAAGCTGCGCCTCGCCAAGGCGCGACAGCGTCGGCGCCGGGAGCAGATCGTCCAGCGGCGGATCCGGCTCCGTGATGGTCAGCGCCGCACCCGTCATCAGCGCCGCGCCCTCGGCGATGTTTTTCACGCGCGCGATGACCTCGTTGAGGTATCCCCGCTGCTCGGCGCGAACGAAGAATTTGGCGGCGGCCTTTTCCGGCACGATGTTCGGCGCGGCTCCGCCCTCGCTCACGATGCCGTGGATGCGCGCGTCCGGCCGCAGATGCTGCCGCAGGGCGTTGACTCCGGCAAACAGAAGCTGTACCGCGTCCAGCGCGTTTATCCCGTCCCAGGGAGCGGCGGCTGCGTGGGCGGCCTTGCCGGTGTAGGCAAATTCAAAGCTGTTCATGGCCAGCATCCGGCAGGCGGTGCTGGTGGTGGGATGCAGATGGGCCTGTATCGCGGCGGCGGTCCGGTCAAAAACGCCCTCCCGGGCCATGATCACCTTGCCGCCGTAGGTCTCCTCCGCCGGGGTGCCGACCAGGCGGATCGCGGCCTTGATCTCCCCGCGCCGCACCAGCTCTGCCAGCACCACCGCTGCGCCGCAGGTGGTGGCGGCGATCCAGTTGTGGCCGCAGGCGTGGCCGGGCGCGCCGTCGGGGCCATAGCCGGGAAGCGCGTCATATTCCGCGGGAAAGTCGATCTGCGGCCCTTCGGTGCCGAAGGTCGCGAGAAAGGCGGTATCCATGCCGCACACGCCCTGCTGCACCTGAAAGCCGTTTTGGCGCAGAAAGTCGACCAGATAAGCCGCCGATCCGTGCTCGGCCAGGCCAAGCTCCGGGTGTGAAAAGAGAAAGCCGCTGATCCGCTCCAGCGCAGCGGAGTGCTGCTGCTCGAGCTCCTCGGCCAGGCGGGTGATTTTTTTCAGATTCATGATGATCTCCGTCCGTTGTTGCAATTCGAGTTGGTTCATATTAAAATATACGCTGTAAGCGCGCGCTTTGCAAGCGCCGATGCACCACGCCGCCAAACACTTCCGGAGGGACGCAGTATGAAAAGGATAAAAATATTGAGCGCCTTCGGCACCCGTCCCGAGGCTGTGAAGATGTGTCCGCTGGTCAAACGGCTCGAGCAGACGCCGTCGGTCGAAAGCGTGGTGTGTCTGACAGGCCAGCACCGCGAGATGCTCGACCCGGTGATGGAGATCTTCGGCGTGCGCGCGCAGTACGATCTCGGTCTCATGCGGCCGGGCCAGTCGCTCGCGGCGCTCACGGCGGCGATTTTAACGGGGATGGAGCAGGTGCTGGCGGCGGAAAAGCCGGATCTCGTGCTTGTCCATGGCGACGCGGCAACGTCCTCGGCGGCGGCTCTGGCGGCGTTTTATCAAAAAATCCCCGTGGGCCATGTGGAGGCCGGTCTGCGCACCGGCGAGCGTTATGCGCCCTTCCCGGAGGAGATGAACCGCCGTCTGACCGGGCAGCTTGCCTCGCTGCACTTTGCCCCAACGGTGCAAAACGCGGAAAATCTGGCGGCCGAGGGCATCACGGAGGGCGTGTATGTGACCGGCAACACGGTCATGGACGCGCTGCACGCCACGGTGCGCCCCGACTATCGCTTCCGCTCGGATGCGCTGCGCGTGCTGAACATGGACGGCAAGCGCCTCGTTCTGGTCACGGCGCACCGCCGCGAAAACTGGGGCGAGGGGCTGGAGAACATCTGCCGTGCCGTGCAGGATCTGGCGGAGCGTTTTGCAGACACGGAGTTTATCTGGCCGGTGCATCTCAATCCCACGGTGCGGGACACGGTGCTGCCGCGGCTGCAAGGCTGTGCGCGCGTGCATCCCATCGAGCCGCTGGATGTGGAGGATATGCACAATCTGATCGCCCGCAGCTATCTTATCTTGACCGATTCCGGCGGTCTTCAGGAGGAGGGGCCGGCCTGCGGCGTGCCGGTGCTGGTGCTGCGCGCGCGGACGGAACGGCCTGAGGCCGTGCAAACGAACACGGTGCGCGTGGTGGGCGTGCAGCGGGAGGATATCGTGCGCGAGACGGAGCGCCTTTTGACCGATGAGACGGCCTATCGCGCGATGGCCCGCACCGCCGCGCCCTATGGCGACGGCCATGCCTCGGAGCGCATCGTGGAGCGGCTGCTGGATTATTTCAGCGGAAAATGAAAAAGAAAAAAGCACTTGCGGAATGCAAGCGCTTTTTTCTGGTGGGGGATGGTGGATTCGAACCACCGAAGGCATTGCCAGCAGATTTACAGTCTGTCCCCTTTGGCCACTCGGGAAATCCCCCATATGAACTTTTCCTGTACCTATTTGGGTGGAGCTGGTGAAGGGAATCGAACCCCCAACCTACGCATTACAAGTGCGTTGCTCTACCGTTGAGCTACACCAGCACAGGCAGGTAGCCTAAGTATATTAGCAAAACAATATCCGTTTGTCAAGGAGAAAATTGAGATTTTATGAAAAATATCATTTCCATGCCGATGGAGGATCCCGCGCGGGCGATATTCACCATGGACGGCGACTATATGGCGCCGTATATCCGGCCGGGCGAGGCGGTCCGCGTGAGCTTTGAGCGGCCGGGGATCGGCGAATGCGGGCTGTTTCGCGCCGGGGAGGACGTGCTGGCGCGCCAGTATTGCGAGGATGGCTTCGGCAATGTGTATCTGTTCGTGCTCGACCGGGGCCAGCGGGCGCTCGACCGTGCGTTTCCCGGCGGCCGGGGGCTGGTGTGCCTTGGGAAGCTGCTGCTCGATCGCTGCCCGCCGCTGCCGCTGGATTTTGGAGGCGAGCGATGACCCGGCGGCTCACGGCGGCGGATTACGCCCTTCCGGCCACGGAGCTTGCGCCCGCGCTGGTGGGAAAGCTTTTGTGCCGCCGCCTAAACGGCGAGGTGCTGCGTGCGCGCATCACGGAAACGGAGTGCTATTTTGGCCAGTCGGATACCGCCTGCCATGCCCACCGCGGCAAAACGAAGCGCACGCAAACGCTGTATGAGACCGGCGGCACGGCGTATGTGTATCTGTGCTACGGCATCCACGAGCTGCTCAATGTGGTCTCCGGGCCGGAGGGGCATCCGGAGGCGGTGCTGCTGCGCGGTGTGGAGGGCGCGCCGGGGCCGGGGCGGCTGACGAAGCGGCTGTGCATTGACCGCCCGTTCAACGGCATCGATCTGGCCGTGTCGGACGAGCTGTGGCTCGAGGACGACGGCGCGGCGCCGGAGCTGGAAGCGATCGAGCGTGTGGGCATCGGCTATGCCGACCCGGCCGACCAGCAGCGCCTGTGGCGCTGGCGCGCGAAGGGATGAAAATCACCCGCGAGCCAGAAAAAAATCAACCCCGAACCCAGCGTAAGCGGTTCGCAGTGGAAAAGGATGAGCGAAAAGAAAAAATCATCGGCGAACCCAGCGAAGCGGTTCGCAGTGGAAAAGGATGAGCGAAAAGAAAAAATCATCGGCGAACCCAGCGAAGCGGTTCGACGATGAAGAAGGTGGCGCATGAAAAAATCAACCCCGAACCCAGCGTAAGCGGTTCGGGGTTGAAGAGGAGGCGCAGCGGAGTGGGCGAGCCTTCGCATATATGCGGAGGCGAGACATAACGAAGCTTGCGCCGACGAAAGGAAAGAGGGTCCGGAACACGTTGGTTCCGGACCCCTGTTTGAGCAATTTAGACTGCGCGCTCGACTTTTCCGCCACGAAGGCAGCGCGTGCACACATAAACATGCTTCGGCTGGCCGTCCACTATCGCCTTGACGCGCTTGACATTGGGCTTCCAAGTGCGATTAGAGCGCCTGTGGGAATGGCTGACCTTGATGCCGAACGTCACGCCTTTGCCGCAAACCTCACATTTTGCCATCGAAATCAGCTCCTTCCTGCCGTCTGCAAAATGACAGCTTTCATATAATATCAGACAAAAAAGCAAATTGCAAGCATTATTTTTTCATATTGCGAAATTCTTTAAATGTGTATACAATATACTAGTAAAAATATCGACATTCGGAGGTGGCTTTATGGCCGGAAACTACAGCGTCAAACTGGCGGATGTGGTTGCGCAGTATGACGAGCTTGAGATCGTTTATGCTTCGAGTGATTTTGATACAAAGCTGGTGCAGTCGGCGGATCTGAACCGTCCGGGCTTGCAGCTGATGGGTTTTTTCGATTATTTTGATCCCGCGCGCATCCAGATCATGGGCAAGGCGGAGGTAACGCTGCTGCAGGGCCGAAGCGAGCAGTCGCGTCTTTCCAGTCTTGGCGAGCTTTTAAGCCGGGGCTGCCCGGCAGTGGTGGTGGCGCACGAGCAGGAAGTGATGCCGGAGCTTCTGGAGGCGGCGCGGCGCTTTGATGTGACCGTGCTGCACACGGAGGTGGATACCTCGGAATTTTTCGCGCAGCTGATCGGCACGCTGCGGCGGTATCTGGCTCCGCGCGAAACGCGCCACGGCGTGCTGGTCGAGGTCGCGGGCGAGGGTATGCTCATCATCGGCGACTCGGGCGTTGGCAAATCGGAAACGGCGCTGGAGCTGATAAAGCGCGGCCACCGGCTCATCGCGGACGATGCCGTGGAGATATTGCGCACCAGCCGCACCACGCTGGAAGGACGCGCGCCGCGGCTGATACAAAACTTCATGGAGCTGCGCGGCGTGGGCGTGATCGATGTGAAAAGCCTGTTCGGCGAAAGCGCCGTGAAGCCGGAAACGCGCATCGATATGGTCGTGTCGCTGGAGATCTGGAACAGCGAAAAGGCCTATGACCGAATGGGGCTGGACACGGAAACAATGGACATTCTGGGCGTGTCGCTGCCGAAGGTCACCATTCCGGTGCGGCCGGGACGCAACCTCGCCATCATTTTGGAGGTCACGGCCATCAACAACCGCCAGAAAAAGGCCGGCTATAACGCCGCGCAGGTGCTGGCCCAGCGCGTGGACGAGATCGCGGATGCGGGCATCGAACTTTCAGGAGGCAGATTTTAATGGATAAGCTTTTGCTTGCGGATATACGCCGCGCCCTGCCGGCGCTTGAGCTGCGCGAGGCCGAGCCCATGGCGGCGCACTGCTCGTTCCGCATCGGCGGACCGGCGGCCGCGATGGCGCTGCCGGGCTCGGTGGAGGAACTGGCGGCGCTGGGTGCGCTTTTGCGCGAAAAGGGCGTGAAGCCCTTCGTGATGGGAAACGGCACGAATCTTCTCGTGACCGACGGGCCCTTTGACCGCTTTGTGATCCAGTGCGGCGCGGGTCTGGGCGCAATACATATCGATAATGACATCGTCACGGCCGAGGCCGGGGCCACGCTGGCGCAAACGGCGGCGGCGGCGCTTTCGGCGGAGCTGGCGGGGCTGGAATTTGCCGCGGGCATCCCCGGCAGCGTGGGCGGCGGCGTGAGCATGAATGCGGGCGCCTACGGCGGGGAACTGCGCGATGTGGTGGTGGAAACGGAATATCTGGACGCGGATATGCGCCTTTGCCGCGCCGAGGGAGAGGCGCAGGGCTTTGCCTACCGCCGCAGCGCGTTTTCCGATTCCGAGTGCATCCTTCTGCGCAGCCGGATGCGTCTTCAGCGCGGCGAGCGCGAGGCCATTGCGGCGCGGATGCGGGAGCTGGCGGCCAAGCGCCGGGCCAGTCAGCCGCTGGATATGCCCTCGGCGGGGTCTACGTTCAAACGGCCCGTGGGCGGCTATGCCGCGGCGCTCATCGACGAGGCGGGGCTCAAGGGCTGCCGCATCGGCGGGGCGATGGTTTCGGAAAAGCACGCGGGCTTTGTGGTCAACGCGGGCGGCGCGAGCTTTGACGACGTGCTGGCGCTGATGGAATACATTCAGGAAACGGTTTATGCGCGCACGGGCATCCGGCTGGAGCCGGAGGTCAAGATCGTGCGCTGAGGGCTCTTTATGGAATTTCTGGTCATCACCGGGCTGTCCGGCGCGGGCAAAACGCGCGTTTTGGATATATGCGAGGACATGGACTATTACTGCGTGGACAATCTGCCCATCGCGCTGATCGATCGCTTTGCGGAGCTGTGTCTGGCCACGCGGGGCCGCTTTGAGCGTGTGGCCGTGGGGCTGGATGTGCGCGCGAGCCGCGATCTGGGCGAACTGTCCGGCGCGCTGGACCGGCTGGCCGCGATGGACTGCGGCATGAAGATCCTGTTTGTCGATGCCAGCGACCGCACGCTTTTGCGCCGGTACAAGGAAACGCGGCGGCCCCATCCGCTGGCCGCGCGCGACCGCTCGCTGGCTGAGGCCATCGCCGCCGACCGCAGCTTCACAGAGCCGCTGCGCCGCCGGGCCGATCATGTGATCGACACCACCGGCATGAGCTTAAGCCGCCTGCAAAACGCGCTGTACGGCATTCTGTCGCCGGAGCGGCGGTATTTCACCGTGAACGTGTGCGCGTTCGGCTTTAAATACGGCATCCCGCCGGAGGCGGACATGGTGTTTGACGTGCGCTGCCTGCCGAATCCCTTTTATCAGGAGGAGCTCAAGCCGCTCAGCGGCCTGGACGCGGCGGTGGCGGATTATGTGTTTGCGGGCGAAAACGCCCGGATATTCCGCGACAAGCTGATCGATCTGCTTTCGTTTTTGCTGCCGCGCTATGAGGAGGAGGGGCGGCGCGAGCTGACCATTGCCGTTGGCTGCACGGGCGGCCGCCACCGCAGTGTGGCCATGGCCAAGGCGCTCACGGACGCGCTTTCCGCGCAGGGCTGGGATGCCTCGCTGGGGTGCCGCGATATGGAAAGGACGGGAACGCTATGAGCCGCGTGAGAAAACCCCGCATCACGGCCATCGGCGGCGGCACGGGCCTTTCCACCATGCTGCGCGGACTGAAAAGCTGTCAGGCGGACATCACGGCGGTCGTCACCGTCACGGACGACGGCGGCGGAAGCGGCGTTTTGCGCCGGGAACTCGGGATGCTGCCGCCGGGGGACATACGAAACTGCATTCTCGCGCTGGCCAACGCCGAACCCGCGATGGAGCAGTTGATGAACTACCGCTTCACGGAGGGCAGCCTTTCCGGCCAGAGCCTGGGCAATCTGGTGCTGGCGGCGTTTAACGAGCTTTCGCCCTCGTTTGACAAGGCGGTGGAATCGATGAGCCAGGTGCTCGCCATCACGGGGCGCGTGCTGCCGGTGACGAATGCGAACGTGGTTTTGCGCGCAAGCTTCGATAACGGCGAGATCATCTCCGGCGAAACGAGCATCACGGGCTATAAAAAGGACAGCGACGCGCTCATAGAGCGCATGGAGCTGGCGCCCAAGGGGGCCAAGGCGCTGCCGGCGGTGCTCGAGGCCATCGACCGGGCGGACATGATCGTGATGGGGCCGGGCAGCCTGTATACGAGCGTGCTGCCGAATCTGCTGGTCGGCGGCGTGGCGGAGCACATCAGCCGCTCCAGGGCGCTGAAGATCTATGTTCTCAACGTCATGACGCAGGACGGCGAAACCGAGCGCTTCACGGCGGCGGACCATGTGAAAACGCTGTTTGAGCAAAGCGGCGCGAAGCTTTTTGACTGGGTGCTGGCCAACAGCGCGCCGGTGCCGCCCGATGCCATCCAGAGCTACGCCGGGGAAAACGCCGCGCCCGTCGCGGTGGATGACGAGGCACTGGCCGCGCTGGATGTGTGCGTGGTGCGCGCGCCGGTGTCCGGCATGAAGGGCCGCTTTGTGCGCCACGATCCGCAGGCGCTGGCACAGGCGCTGATGGAGTTTTACCACAAAAATGCCACGACAAGGATATTTGACTGATGTCGTTTTCATCGGATGTAAAAAGTGAATTATGCCGCGTGAGCGTGGGGAAAAAGTGCTGTGCGCTGGCGGAGGCCTATGGCGCGCTGCTGTACGGAAACTGCTTTTCCGCCTCGCTCATCCGCTTCATCACGGCCTCGGACGACTTTGCAAAGCGCCTGCCGAAGCTGTTTTCCCGCGCATTTGGCGTGGAGTTTGATGTTTTGCCGCCGGAGGGAAAGCAGGGCAAGCGCTCGCTTTCCATCACGGACGAGGCGAAGATCGCGCGCGTGTTCGAGGCCTTTGGCTACGATGCCGCGTCGCTTTTGGCGCACCACATCAATCTGCCGGTGGTGGAAAGCGAATGCGACCGGCAGGCCTTTCTGCGCGGGGCGTTTCTCGCGGGGGGCAGTGTGACCGACCCGGCGCGGCGGTATCATCTGGAGCTGGCCACGGCGCACGTGAGCGTGTGCCGCGAAACGCACGCGCTGCTGCTGGAAATGGGCTTTGAGCCCAAGGACGCCGTGCGCGGCGGCGTGCGCCTTACCTATTTTAAAAAATCGGACGCCATCGAAGACCTGCTCACCACCATCGGTGCGCCCCACGGCGCGATGACCATGATGCAGGCGAAGGTGGAAAAGGACATGGCCAACGCCATGAACCGTCTGACCAACTGCGACATGGCGAACGCCGACAAGGTGACCGGCTCCGCCGGGGCGCAGCTGGACGCCATCCGCGCCATCGAAGCCGGGCCCGGGCTTGACACACTGCCGCCCGCCCTGCAGGAAACGGCGCTGCTGCGCATCGCAAATCCCGCCTGCTCGCTTTCCGATCTGGCCCAGCTGAGCTATCCGCCGGTCACGAAAAGCTGCATGGCCCACCGGCTGCGCAAGCTGGTGGAGCTGGCGGGGAAGCTTGAATCGTAACAAACAGACAGGAGACAGCCCATGGCCTTTGTTCATCTTCATGTCCACAGTGAATACAGTCTGCTTGACGGCGCGTGCCGCGTGAGCGAGCTGCCCGCGCGCGCAAAGGCGCTGGGGCAAACGGCGCTTGCCATCACAGACCACGGCGTGATGTACGGCGCGGTGGCCTTTTACCGCGCGTGCCGCGAGGCGGGCGTGAGACCCATCATCGGCTGCGAGGTGTATGTTGCACCGCGGTCGCTGGAGGGGCGGGAATACGGCCTTGACTCGGCGTATACGCATCTGATTTTGCTGTGCAAAAACGAAACGGGCTACCACAATCTCTGCCGCCTGGTGTCGGAGGCGTTTGTGAACGGCTTTTACATCAAGCCGCGCATCGACTGGCCGCTTCTGCACCGCTATGCCGAGGGGCTGGTGTGCCTGTCCGGGTGCCTGGCCGGGGACATTCCGCAAAAGATCGTCAATGGCCGCTACGACGAGGCCAGGGCCCGCGCCGAGGAGCTGGACGCGCTGTTTGGCCGCGGCAGTTTTTATCTGGAAATTCAAAACCACGGCATACCCGAGGAGGCGGAGGCCGCGCGCGGCCTGATCCGCATCGCCCGCGAAACGGGCATCCCCCTCGTTTGCACCAACGACGCGCATTATCTTGAGCGCACCGATGCGCACACGCAGGATGTACTCATGTGCATCCAGACCGGCAAAACGGTCGAGGACGAAAACCGGATGCGCTTTTCCTCGGACGACTTTTTCCTGAAAAGCGAGGAGGAGATGCGCGCGCTGTTTCCGGCGCTGCCGGAGGCGTTTGAAAACACGAATGTCATCGCGGATATGTGCTCGTACGACTTTGAGTTCGGCCATTATCACCTGCCGCGCTTCGCCCTGCCCGAGGGCGAGACGGACAGCTTCCGCTATCTTGACCGCCTTTGCCGCGAGGGGCTGCGCCGCCGCTATCCGGACGCGTGGCAGGAGCATACAGGCCAGCTTGAATATGAGCTGGAAACCATCCGCTCCATGGGCTTTGTGGACTATTTTCTCATCGTGTGGGACTTCGTTCGCTTTGCCAAATCCAAGGGCATTCCCGTCGGCCCCGGACGCGGCAGTGCCGCGGGTTCGATCGTAAGCTACACGCTTGGCATCACGGATGTCGATCCCATCAAATATAGTCTGTTTTTCGAGCGATTTCTCAACCCCGAGCGCGTTACTATGCCGGATATCGACATGGACTTCTGCGTGCGCCGCCGCGGCGAAGTGATCGATTACGTCACGCGCAAATACGGCGCCGATCATGTGGCCCAGATCGTTACCTTCGGCACCATGGCCGCACGTCTCGCCATCCGCGACGTAGGCCGCGCGCTGAACATTGGCTACAGCGAAGTGGACGCCGTGGCCAAGCAGGTGCCCGCCGCGCTGAACATGACCATCACGGAGGCGCTTGCGCTTTCAAAGCCGCTGAAGGAATTTTACGACACAGACGAGCAGATGCACGAGCTGATCGACACGGCGCGCGCGCTGGAGGGTATGCCGCGCCACGCGTCCACCCATGCCGCGGGCGTGGTCATCTCCGCCAAGCCGCTCACGGATTATGTGCCGCTGGCGCGCAACGACGAGTCCATCGTGTGCCAGTTCCCCATGACAACGCTGGAGGAGCTGGGCCTTTTGAAGATGGACTTTCTGGGCCTGAGAAACCTCACGGTGCTCGAGGACGCGGCGGTGCTCGTGCGGCGGCAGGAGCCCGATTTCCGCGTGGAGGACATTCCGGAGGACGACCCGGAGACCTTTGCCATGCTGGCGGCCGGGCAGACGTCCGGCGTTTTTCAGCTCGAATCCACCGGCATGACCGGCGTGGCTGTGGGGCTCAAGGCCAAGAGCATCGAGGACATCACGGCCGTCATCGCGCTTTATCGCCCCGGCCCGATGGATTCCATTCCCCGCTTTCTCGACTGCGCCGGGCATCCCGAGCGCATCCGCTACAAGCATCCGCTGCTCAAGCCCATTTTGGAGGTCACCTACGGCTGCATCGTGTATCAGGAGCAGGTCATCGAGATCTTCCGCCGCCTTGCGGGCTTTTCGCTGGGCCAGGCGGACATGATCCGCCGCGCCATGAGCAAGAAAAAGCACGCCGTGATCGATGCCGAGCGCAAGGCGTTTGTCCACGGCGACCCCGAGCGCAATATCCCCGGCTGCGTGGCGAACGGCGTGGACGAGGCCACGGCGAACTCCATCTACGACGAGATCAATGACTTCGCCTCCTACGCCTTCAACAAGGCCCATGCCGTCAGCTATGCCATCGTGTGCTACCGCACGGCGTGGATGAAATGCCACTGGCCGCGCGAATACATGGCCGCGCTTTTGACCAGCATACTCGATTCCAGCCAGAAGGTGGCCGAATACATCGCCGAATGCCGCAATCTCGGCATAAAGCTGCTGCCGCCGGACGTGAACGAATCGGGCGCGGACTTCACGGTCGTTGGCGGGAATATCCGCTTCGGCCTGTGCGCCGTGAAGGGCATCGGCCGCGGCTTTGTGCGCGAGCTGGAGGCCGAGCGCACGCTCAATGGCCCGTTCCGCACGCTGGATGAATTCTGCCGCCGGATGTATGGCCGCGATCTCAACCGCCGGGCCGTGGAATCGTTGGTGCGCGCGGGCGCGTTCGACTCGCTGGGCTTTAAGCGGCGGGCGCTTTTGCAGGTGCTTGACCGCGTGATCGACGGCATCAGCTCCGAAGGACGCAAAAACGTGGTCGGGCAGATGGATATGTTCTCCATGGGCGACGAGGACGACGGCCTTTCCGCGGACATTGAGCTGCCGGATGTGGAGGAATTTGACCGGCGGGAGCTGCTGGTCATGGAAAAGGAGACCACGGGGCTGTATCTTTCCGGCCATCCCATGGACGACTACCGCGACAAGGCCGGGCGTCTCGGCGCGGTTTCCATCGGGGCGATTTTGTCCAGCTTCTCCGACGAGGCGGAGCAGGGCGACCGCGTTTACAAGGACGGCGAGAATGTGACGGTCGCGGGCGTGATCTCGTCCGTGCGCACAAGGGCCACGAAAACCGGCTCGCTCATGAGCTATGTGGTGATCGAGGACGATACCGCCGGCATGGAGATGATCGCCTTTGCGCGCACGCTGGATAAATACGGCGCGTATCTGAAGGAAAACGCCCCCGTCTGCTGCTCCGGGCGCATCTCCGTGCGCGATGAAAAAGAGCCGCAGCTGATGCTGAACACCGTCACGCCGCTGGAGGGCGGCGATATGCCCACGGCCATCGACCGCCGCAAGACTCTTTGGCTGCGGCTGCCCAATGAAAGCGACCCGGCCATGCATCGCATCGAGCTGGTGCTCACCATGTTCCCCGGCGATGAGCCGCTGGTTTTGTATTTCACGGAAACGAAAAAGCGTCTCGGCGCCAAGTGCGTGGTCCATGAGGCGCTGGTGCGCGAGATGCGGGAGCTGCTGGGCGGGGAAAATGTGGTCGTGAAATAAACGGCAAAAAGGAGTTTTTACCATAGAAGACACAACAGTCAAAAAAGAACGCGCGGCGCTGGCGGGCCTGTCCGCCGCCGCGATGGATGAATCGGAACGCAGCGACGATGCCAGCATGGACGAGCTGCGCGCGCTGACGGAAACGGCCGGTGCGGAGCCGGTGTGCACGCTTTTGCAAACGCGCGCCGCGCCCGATCCGCGCAGCTTTCTCGGCCCCGGCAAGGTGGCGGAGCTGAAGGAGCTGATCGAAAATGCCGAGTGCGATCTGGCCGTGTTCGATAACGACCTTTCGCCCTCGCAGGCGCGGGTTTTGGAAAAGGAGCTCGGCGTGCGCGTGCTCGACCGCACGGGTCTGATCCTGGACATCTTCGCCCAGCGGGCACGCAGCCGCGAGGGCAAATTGCAGGTGGAGCTGGCGCAGTATCGCTATCTGCTGCCGCGCCTGACCGGTATGTGGACGCACCTGAAACGCCAGGCGGGCACCTCCGCGCCCATCGGCACGCGCGGCCCCGGCGAAACGCAGCTGGAAACCGACCGCCGCCACATCCGCCGCCGCATCCAAAAGCTCTCGGAGGAGCTTGAGCAGGTGCGCCGCGTGCGCGCCACGCAGCGGAAAAAGCGCAGCAAGAACTCCGTGCCCGTGGTGGCGCTGGTGGGCTACACGAACGCGGGCAAGTCAACGCTTCTAAACGCGCTGACCGGCGATTCGATCCAAACGGGCGACCGCCTGTTCGACACCCTTGACACCACCACCCGCCGTCTCGATCTCGGCGAGGAGGGCGAGGTGCTGCTGTCGGACACCGTCGGCTTCATCCGCAAGCTGCCAACGGAGCTGGTGGACGCCTTCAAGGCAACGCTCGAGGAGCTTTGCTACGCGGATCTTTTGCTGCACGTCATCGACATTTCAAACCCCGACCACCCCGAGCAGATGCGCGTGGTGGACGAGCTTATCTCGCGCCTTGGCGCGGCGGAAACGCCCTGTCTGCGCGTTTATAATAAGTGCGACCGCTTCTTTGGCCGTCTGCCCCATGGCGAGGATGAGATCTGCGTGTGCGCGGCCAGCGGCGAGGGTCTTGGCGCGCTGCGTCATGCCATCGGCCAGCGGCTGGGCGCGGAGCTTTCGCGGATGCATCTGCGCATCCCGTACGAGCACTCCGCCATGGCCGAGCGTCTGCGCCGGGAGGCGAACGTGCTGGATATGCAGTACACGGACGAGTGCATCGATGTGCTGGCCGTGGTGCGGCCGGAGCTGCGCGTGCAGTACGAGGCGTGGGAGGTGCCGCTGCATGGCTGAACGGCTGCGTCTTTGCGGCGACGGCGAGGGCTTTTATGAGGAAAAGCGCTCGCGCTTCATCGCGGCGATCTATCGCGTTGCCAGCGAGGACGAGGCGCGCGGGTATATCACGCAGGTGCGCAAAAAATATCCCGATGCGCGCCATCATGTGTGGGCCTGGGTGCTGCCGGACGGGTCCTGCCGCTGGTCGGACGACGGCGAGCCCGGCGGCACGGCCGGGGCGCCCACGGCGGATATTCTCAAAAACGCCAACGTGTTCGGTGCGCTTTGCGTCACAACGCGCTATTTCGGCGGCACGCTGCTCGGCTCGGGCGGCCTGGTGCGCGCGTATTCCAAGGCAGCGCAGCTGGCGCTGAGCGACGCGGGGCTGGAGGAAGACCCTGAGCTTTGCTCCCTGCGGGTAAAGGTGCGCTGGGAGCATCTTGACCGGGCGCATCGTCTTTTGCGCGAGCTGGGCGCGGAAACCGAGGCGGACTATAACGCGGACCCGGAAAATGCCCTGCTCACAGCCACGATGGAGGCGAAAAACCGCGAGACCTTCGCGGCGCGGCTGACGGAGCTGACGGCGGGGCGCGCGGTGGTTTTGGAGGATTGAAAAGGTTTTTTTCAAAAAAATTAAATTTTTTTTGAAAACAAAAAAGGGTTTTTGCTTTTTGTGTCGTATAAGATGATCGAAAGGGAAAAATCTCTGCATTTTTTAGGGGAGGCAGCGGCATGACATCACGGGAGCAGCGCGAAAAACAGGAAAGTCTGTTCATTGGACCGCACGGCGTCCTGTCGTGCCAAAGCCAGGGCCGCGAGGTGCTGGAGGCGGAGGATGAGGTGCGCACCTGCTTTCAGCGGGATGTGGACCGCATCACCCACTCCAAAAGCTTTCGCCGCCTGCGCCACAAAACGCAGGTGTTTCTGCGCCCGGAGGGCGACCATTACCGCACCCGCCTGACCCACACGCTGGAGGTGGCGCGCGTGGCGCGCACCATCGCGCGCGCGCTGGCGCTCAACGAGGACCTGACCGAGGCCATTGCCCTCGGCCACGATCTGGGCCACACCCCCTTCGGCCACGCGGGCGAGCGTGCGCTGCGCGCCATCGGCGGCCAGTTTAACCACTACGAGCAGAGCCTGCGCGTGGTGGACAAGCTCGAGCGCGAGGGACGGGGGCTGAATCTGTGCTATGAAACGCGCATCGGCATCCTGAACCACACCACGGGCCAGCCGCGCGGCTCCACGGAGGCAGACGTGGTTCGCCTGAGCGACCATATCGCCTATTTAAACCACGACCTTGACGACGCCGAGCGCGCCCGCATCGTGCAGCCGGAGGAGGTTCCCGCCATTGTGCGCGAGCGCATTGGCGAGCGCAACAGCGCGCGCATCAACGCCATGGTCACGGATGTGATCGAAGCGAGCGCGGACGGGCCGGTGTGCTTTTCCGAGTCCATGCGCGAGGCGTATCAGGTGTTTTACGACTTCATGTTTGAATCCGTATACCGCAACCCCACAGCCAAGGGCGAGGAGAAAAAGGTGCAGGGCTTGCTCGAGCCGATCTGGAACCATTTTGTCGCCCATGTGGACGCGCTGCCGCCGGAATACCGCGCCATTGCGGAGGCGGAGGGGGCCGAACGCGCCGCCACGGACTATGTTTCCGGCATGACGGATTCCTTTGCCATCGGCACGTTCGACCGGCTGTTCATCCCGGCGTCCTGGTCGCGGATTTAACCGCCAAATGGCTCCCCTTACACGGGGGAGACTATAGAATTTAGGGAAGGGAGGCTGAATTTGTGGCGTTTTCCGAATCGTTTCTGGAAGATCTCGCCGCGCGCAACGACATTGCGGACGTGGTTTCCGGCTATGTGCATCTGACCAAGCGCACCGGCGCGAACCAATTCGGTCTCTGCCCGTTCCACAGCGAAAAAACGCCGTCGTTTTCCGTGAACACCGAGCGGCAGATCTACCACTGCTTCGGCTGCGGCAAGGGCGGCAGCGTGATCAATTTCGTCATGGAGATCGAGAATCTCTCCTTCCCGGACGCGGTGCATTTTCTGGCGCGGCGCGTGGGCATGGATGTGCCGGACGACCGGCCGGATGAAAACCGCAGCCGCCGCAGCCGGATGCTGGAGCTAAACCGCGACGCGGCGCGCTTTTTCCACAGCTGTCTCATGGCCGATACCGGCGCGGGCGCGGCGTATGTGAAAAAGCGCGGCATTACACCGGCGTATGTGAAAAACTTTGGCCTTGGCCTTGCGCCGGACAGCTGGAACGCGCTCACCGACGCCATGACGCGCCTTGGCTACACGCGCGCGGAGCTGGTGGACGCCGGTCTTGCGCGCACGGGCCGCTCCGGCGGCAATGTTTACGACTATTTCCGCAACCGTTTGATGTTCCCGGTCATCGACGTGCGCGGCAGCGTGATCGGCTTTTCCGGCCGCATTCTGGACGACGGCGAGCCGAAATACCTCAACTCTCCCGACACGCTGGTATACAGCAAAGCGCACAGCCTTTTCGCGCTGAATTTAGCGAAAAAGTCAAAATGCGGATATATTATCCTTGCCGAGGGCAACATAGACGTAGTCAGTCTGCATCAGGCAGGCTTCGACAGCGCGGTGGCCAGTCTTGGCACGAGCCTAACGCCCGATCAGGCGCGGCTGCTCGCACGCTACACCAACCAGATCGTCATTGCCTACGATGCCGACGCCGCCGGGCAAAAGGCCGCCCAGCGCGCCATCGGCATTTTGCAGCCGCTGGACATCAAGGTCAAGGTGCTGCGCATCCCCGGCGCGAAGGACCCGGACGAGCTGATAAAAGCGCAGGGGCCGGATGCGTTCCGGCGGCTCATCGAGCGCAGCGACAACCAGATCGAATACCGCTTGCAGCTGGTGCTGGAAAAATACGATCTCGGCTCCGACGAAGGGCGCGTGGGCTATTTAAAGGAGGCAGCGGGACTGATCGCGTCGCTGCCGGGCAGCGTGGAGCGGGAGATCTACGGCGCGCGCTGTGCGGAAAAGG